>JAITFV010000127.1 GCA_031281115.1 Oscillospiraceae bacterium
AACGTTTGAAGTTTTGTTCGGCGCAGATGAAATTTACACATATAATACAAATGATTATTATCCCGGAAATGCGCGTATTTCCGGAAGAGCGTGGATTACCGATGCATACGGTGGCTCAACCGCGGTAATTGAGAACTGGCACCACGGCGAGTCAATATATCATGACCCCGATATGCAAAGTATGTCCGTCAGCGGGATACCCTTGCTTCCACAGGATTTTGTGAATATCCGGGTTCCGCCGACAATCTACCGCGAGGGTTTCCGCATTGAATTCGCTGAACCGCCCTCCGGAAGTATAAACTATGTGCTGTACGACATGAATCTCAATCAGCTTTCACCCGCCCCCGATTCTTTTATGTTTGCGCTGTGGTCTGACTTCAAGCCGCCGACGCAATCCGGGTATTATTATCTTGTGCTTGATACTTCCTGGACTACGGAAAACGATGAAGGTGTTTTTTGGAACGTATATCAGCTTTTTGTACTGCTCGAAATTCCATAATTTAAACGGGGGTGTAAACCCCCGTTAATACTGCCGTTTATCCTCTTTTTCTTCCCATGCCTGGAACGCTTCCAAACACTCTTCGCGGCCGATAATTTCGATTTTAAGCCTGTCTTGATTCTCCAAACCTCCGCGAATCGCTTCATAAATAAATCTGTCGTCAAAGCCGATTTCCGCTGCATCGTTTTCGTTGCAGCCGTAATACAGCTTCGGAATTTTCGCCCAGAAAATCGCACCCAAACACATCGGGCAGGGCTGGCAGGTTGAGTAAATTTCGCAGTCGCTTAAGTCAAATCTGCCGAGCTTTTCCGTAGCGGCGCGGATTGCTGCAATTTCTGCATGCATAGTAGGGTCGTTGGTGGCAAGGACTTGATTGTGTGAGCAGGCTATAATTGCACCATCCCGCACAATTGCCGCGCCGAACGGTCCTCCTTGCCCGGACTCCATGCCCTTGAAAGCTTCTTCAAGGGCTTTCTTCATGTTTTCATTAAGTTCCCTCTTATCCGGCGTGGATTGACAGGTTTGATTTTCCCCGCTTTGGTGCCGTTCAGTTTCAAATTCATTCATACAGCGACAACCCTCCCTTCGGTTTCAGCCGGTGCGATTTCAAGCGTATAATCCCTGTTATGCTTTGCGCCGCTCTGTGCAAGATAATGCACCGCACTCTCATAAGCGAGTGCAGGCGTGTTATTTTCGCGGCTTAAATGCCCCAAAATAAATCTTGTCGCGCCGTTTTTAACGAGTTCAATGAGAAATTCCGCACAATCCCCATTCGGCAAGTGTCCGATATCGGAAGTAATTCGCCGCTTCAAAAACGCAGGATAATTCCGGTTCCTGCGTAACAATTCCGGCTCGTAATTAGACTCTAAAAACACGAAATCGCTCCCTATTATATTTTCTCTCACCTCACTCGTAATTATACCGAGGTCAGTGCAATATGCGATTTTCAGGTCGTTTTTTTCAAGCGTAAAGCCCACGCTTTCCGCGCTGTCGTGCGGTGTGGAAAACGCCTTGATTTCAAAGTCGGTCGGCGCATTTTTAAGTTCAGAAAGTCCGTATAAATTTGCGCCCGAGTAAACCGCATTTTCCGTCATTAGCGCGCTGAGCGTTCCGCCTGAAGCGTAAACGGGGATTTCAGTGTGTTTCGTAAGCTGAAATAAGCCTTTAATATGGTCGCTGTGTTCGTGGGTTACAAGCACGGCTTTAACCGCTTCAATACCGATTTCGCAAGAATCAAGTAAAAGGCGCAGTTTCCGAAAACTGCACCCCGCATCAATCAAAATCCCCGCGCTTCTCGAACCGATAAAAACCGAGTTCCCGCTGCTGGAGCTGCAAAGCGGAATAATCAGAGCCATAATTTTTCCTACAGAAATATGTAATGTTTTCTTACTGCTTTTGAAACTTTCCACACACACTTCAAACCTTGCGGGAAAATAACGAAGTCGCCCGCGCCGAAACTCGCGCTGCCGCCGTCATGCTCAACGACGACTTCACCTTCGGTCAGATAGCAATGCTCCTCGCTATCGTAATACCAGTCGAACGTTGAAGCCTCGCAGCCCCAAGTCGGCAGCTTCGTCATCTTCGCGATGTCCTCGGGTGTCGCTTTTCTAACTGTGATTTCCATAATTTTAAAATTCCCTTCTGAATAAATTAATCCAAAATTCCGCTGACTCCGTTTCAAGTTCCGGTTCTTATTCTAACATATTTTTTCATTTAAGTCAACGTTTTGCTCGTCTTATTCTTTTGATGATTTTCTTTGCTTTTTCGTAGTTCACCCGTGAGTAATGACGAATATTTTGCATATATGTCATCTCCCAGCCGAGTTTTTCGTAGATTCCGACGGCTTTGTGGCTCCAGGTTTGTGTGCCTAAGTAAAAATCAGTATCACCATTTATTTCAAGCAGCAATTGCGCAGCTTTCGCGCTTGCTGCTTTCCCGAGGCCCAAACCCTGCGCTTCCGGTTTTACTGCAACCCAGTGCAGCCACGGAAAGATTTCACCGTGCGGATAAAAATTATCGTACCACGCCATGCTCGTGGAAATTTTTTCGCCTCTTGCGTTTTCGACAAAAATACAGCGCTTCTCGAGCTCCGGCAGATGCGGCAGGAATCTTTCTCTGAAGTATTCGAGCGCCTGCTGTTCGCTGTCGAATTCAAGCACCGACGCTTCGATTTCCGCCCAGTATTTTTCATCACCCGCTTTAAAAAAGACAAACTTGAAGCCATCGGGCAAGCTCGCTTCGGGAACGGGGATACCTGCTTTTCTCTTCATTAAAACCTTGACAAACGGAACGCTTTTGTTTAACAAAAAAATCACCTCAAAAACATCTTCCGGTATTTTCTTTTTTATCGCACGGCCCGCCGCATTTGTAGCAAATTTCGTTGTCAAGCGGCTTATCATCTTTAAAAGCCTTCACGTTTTCCATTGTAGTGAGTGCGATTTCGCGCATTGCTTCCTCGGTGAAGAATGCTTGGTGCGAGGTTAAAAGCACATTCGGGAAAGTTAAAAGCCGCGAAAGTTCATCATCTTTTATAATCGTGTCCGACAAATCCTCGAAGAAATACTCGCTCTCTTCCTCATAAACATCCAAGCCTGCCCCGCCGATTTTATAAGTTTTCAAAGCCTCAATTAAAGCCGGGGTGTCAATCAGCGCACCCCTTGAGGTATTGATAACGATTGCATGAGATTTCATTTTTCCGAGGTTTTCACGGTTTATAATATGCCTTGTTTCGGGCACTAACGGACAGTGCAGCGAAATTACATCCGAATTCGCGAGAAGCTCGTCAAGTCCGACATATTCTACATCCAAACCCTCTGCCGGATATGGGTCGGAAGCAAGCACTTTCATGCCGAAACCTTTGCAGATTCCCGCGAAGACGCGCCCGATTTTGCCCGTACCGATGATTCCCGCAGTTTTCCCGACTAAATCAATTCCGATAAAGCCGTTTATACTGAAGTTATTATCGCGGGTTCTCGAATAGGCTCTGTGTGTCTTGCGGTTAAGAGTCAGAAGTAATGCAATTGCGTGTTCGGCGACTGCCGCAGGCGAGTATTCGGGAACTCTTACAACATGGATTTTCCCGTAAGCGGTTTTAAAATCAACATTATTGTATCCCGCACAACGAAGCGCGAGCAGCTTCACGCCGTTCCTATGAAGAATATCGAGCGTTTCCTCATCGGCGCTGTCGTTGACAAAAATACAAACGGCATCGAAACCTTTTGACAAGCAGGCAGTTTCTGCGTTCAGCTTAAAGTCGAAGTATTTAATTTCTGCGCCGAATTTTTCCGTGATTCTGTCAAACCATATTTTATCATATGGCTTAGTATCATAAAAAGCGATTTTCAAGTCTAATCCAACTCTCCTTTGAGCAGTTCCTCGGCAAGCTTCAAGTCGCGCTGTGCAGTATCTTCGTTATCGGAGATTGCAGTGAGTTTTACCTTATCGCCTTCCTTAAAGTTGCCTGAAAGCAGACCTATAAGGCTTTTCATAGCTACTTGCCGGGATTGGTCCTTCGCTATGTAAACGCTGGAAGTTGCCTTCTTTGAGAGTGTATCAATCATGGAATTCACGAATCTGTTATTCCAATCGACTGATATTTTGACTTTCTTTTCAACTGTGAACATAGTTTTACGTCCTTTCGGGGGCGAATAATGTTCGCCACTACAGTTTTATTATAGCACAAAATTCCTGCATATGCAAGAATTTTGTGTTTTTTATTAAAATTAAATTATACTATATATTTGACGGTGGCCACCTTTACGCCGGGACCCATAGTAGACGCAACTGTGCAGCTTTTGATATACTGACCTTTCGCTGCGGAGGGTTTTGCTTTTACGACTGCGCCTATTAAAGTATCAAAATTTTCTTCTAATTTTTCTTTGCCGAATGAAACTTTGCCGATGGGACAGTGAATTATATTGGTTTTATCAAGTCTGTACTCGATTTTACCTGCTTTCGCTTCAGTTACGGCTTTGCCGACATCGGGAGTGACAGTTCCGGCTTTCGGGTTGGGCATAAGCCCCCGGGGACCGAGCACTTTACCTAAGCGCCCCACTACGCCCATCATATCCGGGCTTGCAATCACAACATCGAAATCCATCCAGCCGCCTTGAATTTTAGCGACTGTATCATCATCTGCAATGAAATCGCTGCCCGCTTCTTCTGCTTCCTTAATTTTATCGCCTTTCGCGAAAACGAGAGTTCTGACTTTTTTACCCGTACCGTTCGGGAGAACTACCGCGCCTCTTACCTGCTGGTCAGCATGGCGCGAGTCTACGCCGAGCCTTATGTGCATTTCAACCGTTTCGTCGAACTTAGCTTTTGCGGTGTCACAAACGAGCTGAAGAGCTTCGCTTGTTTCGTATTGTTTGTCTCTGTTTACGAGTTTCGCGCTCGCATTATAATTTTTGCCGTGTTTCATAATTAATTTTCCTCCTTGTGGTTTAACGATTTCTTGAATCTCCCACTGATGAACAATGTACAATCGACAACGTACAACATATAGCGTACAATCGGCAATTTATTACATTGCGGTGTTGTTAATTTTTATCAGAATTGCCGGTTAGTTTTTATCAACTGTCAATTACCTCTACGCCCATTGAGCGCGCCGTCCCCGCTACCATAAGCATCGCGGCTTCAACATTTGCTGCGTTAAGGTCAGCCATTTTTGATTCGGCGATTTGTTTCACCTGGTCTTTTGTGATTTTCGCGACCTTATTTCTGTTGGGTTCGCCGGAAGCTTTTTCAAGCTTGCAGGCCTTTTTAATTAATATCGATGCAGGCGGCGTTTTTGTGATAAACGAAAAACTCCTGTCGGCATAGACTGTGATTACTACAGGGATTAGAAGCCCCATATCGTTTTTAGTGCGTTCATTGAAATCTTTCGTGAACGCCATTATGTTGACACCGTGCTGACCTAAAGCCGGACCTACAGGCGGTGCAGGAGTCGCTTTTCCTGCAGGAATTTGCAGTTTTATATAACCTATTATTTTCTGTGCCATATTTTCAATAATCCTTTCTGAAGCTAATATAATCTGTAAATTTATCTCCCCTTACGGAAGAGCGATTTTTCAGACAAACCTAAGTTGATATTTTTTCAACATCGGAAAGCTCTAACTTTGTCGGCGTCGGCTGCCCGAACATGGAAACCATTACCGTAACCGTTCCGGCTGCTGTATCGAGTTCCTTAACCACGCCTTCGATTCCCTCAAACGGGTCGGATTTAATCATAACTATATCGCCTTCTTTTAAGGAAATCTTAGCCGTCGTTTCAACTACGCCGAGGTTGTTGATTTCCTCTTCGGTGAGCGGAATAGGTTTTGAGCCGGGCCCCACGAAGCCGGTGACTCCGCGCGTATTCCGGCAGATATACCATGATTCATCGGTCATGACCATTTTAACGTAAACATAGCTGGGATAGAGTTTTACTTTTACAAGTTTAGGCGCGCCTTTAGCCGTGGTTTCCATCACCTCTTCGGTCGGAACCATGACTTCTTCAATAAGATGCCCTAAGTTTCTGTTTTCTACCAGCGTTTTAATGTTGTCTGCCACTTTATTCTCATAACCGGAATAGGTATGAAGAATATACCATTTTGCCTCTGACATCGGTTGTCCCCTTTTTATTTGAGATTACCTGAGATTCACAGAATACGCTTGTTCTAAAATCAGCGCAAAAAGCGAATCCAAGCCGAAAATAATCGCCGCTGTTATAACTATAGCGGTAAGCACCACGCCTGTATTGTTCAGCACCTGCTTCGGTGTGGGCCATACGACTTTTTTAAACTCAGCCTTAGCATCCTTGAAAAACCTCATGGGGGAGCGCTTAGGACGTTTTGCCGCGGCAGCTTTCAAGGCGTTTCTTTGATTTTCGCGTTTTTCACGTTCTTTTTCTTTTGATTCTTTGTTGTATTCTTTTTCAAGATTTGCCATAAAAACTTTTCTCCTTTCCTATTTGGTTTCTCTGTGAGCCGTGTGCTTACGGCAAAAACGACAGTGCTTTTTCATTTCAAGCCTGTCCGGGTCGTTCTTTTTGTTCTTTTTGGTATTGTAGTTGCGCTGCTTGCACTCTTGGCAAGCGAGTGTAATTTTCACTCTCATATTATCGGCACCTCCTATCAGCCTCCCTCAAATATTTAGGGTACAAAAAAATAACCCTCTTTGAGGTGATATCATTATATCACGTAAAAAAGGGTTTGTCAAGACTTTTTTAAAAAATCTATATACTTTTTACTTCGCCCCTGCGTATTATCGCCATGAACGCCTTGTTTTTTTCTAAAATAAACTTAAACAAAGGTACGCCGATTACGGTAATAACTACGAACTGCCCTATTCCGACAAAAACCATATACTGCCACAAAGGCAAAGGCTGCTCGAAGACTATTTTAATCATTATACCTACGAGCACGGCGTTGGTAATTACAGGCAAAAGCGACGAAACCCAGATGTTTTTGATTCTGCTCATCGGATATACCGCGAGAGCGGTTCCGAGCGTGCCGAGAACTACATCAATTAACCCATAGGGGCTTCCTAAAAGATTCGCAACTAAGCAGCCTATAATCATGGGAATACAGAAAATCGGGTTATAGAAGCAAAAAAGCACGAGGATTTCCGA
>JAITFV010000159.1 GCA_031281115.1 Oscillospiraceae bacterium
CAGGATTACCGTCTACCCATTGAACATGGTTCGCGCCGTTTGAATAGAGGAGCTGCTCCCACTGCCATGAATAGTAACCCCAAATGTCATATTCGCCGTCACCTGTTAAGTCTTGCTTAACATCCTGCGCTAATCTGACAAATGTGTCCCATGTCCAGTCGCCCTCCAAATACAATTCATAAGGGTTCTTCAGCCCCGCGTTTGCAAAAATGTCACGGCGGAAATAAAGCTTGCTCGACCCCTCGTTGAAGTCGGGAATGGTGTAAAGTTTTCCGTTGAAAGTATAGAAATTCTTCGTTCCTATACCCAGCGAGATGGTAATTTGATTAAAGTCGATGTAATCGCTGACCGGAATAAGAAACCCCTTCATAACCCACGACGGGATAACCTCACTCATGAAGTAACAGATATCCGGCCCTTCACCGGAAGCAATCGCCTTGATTAAATCCGGTTCATACATTTCCCACGAAAAACGGTTGACAAAATCAACCTTCACGCCTGTAGCAGCCTCGAACGCAGCGATGTGTTCGGCTTCGTCGTCATCAAGGTCCCAAAACGTCCAGATAGTGAGCGTTTTGCCTGCGAGTTCCCCATTCGGGTCAAGCCCGAGTTCATTGCGGTAGCGCGCTGCGCTGTTGATGTTGCCAATCGTCGGAGATTCAACTTCACCGCCCTGCACATTACCCTCAGGATTGACATTAGCGTGACCTGTGTTTGCATCCGGCATCTCCGGCGGTACGGTGTTGACGTTGCAGCTTGCAAATATTCCGGCAAGCATGAACAACACTAATGCAGCTGAAAGAATTTTTCTTGTTTTCATCATTTTCCTCCTGTTATATTAATTATTACTCCGCCAATTAAGTGGAATGATAATAGGATTACCCAACAATTCCGCTTCTTTCCACGCTTTGAACGAAGAACCGCTGACCTATCAGATATAAAACAATTAACGGCAGAATGACCAAAGCCACCCCGGCGTATTTCGCGGGGGTAACATAGGACAGGTCAGTCACCTGTGAGTTTCTTGTAATAAGACCGACAACGCCAATCAGACGCATAGAGAGCGTGGGGCTTTCGTTCATATATTGCGCCTGGTTGAACACCTCGCTCCAGTGCCACACAAAGGAGAGTAAACCCACCGTGATAAATGCGGGTACGGCGTTAGGCGCCATAATCCGAAAATACGTGCGGATTACTCCTGAGCCGTCTATATAACCGGCTTCTTCAAGCTCTATCGGCATACCTCTGTAGAACTGCCGGAAAATATAGATGAACAGCCCTGTTTTCAACCCCTGCCCGAAAACGGCAGGCAAAATGAACGGCGCAATGGAGTTGTTGAAGTTGAGCGTACCTCCCATTGTTGCGTTAAATATGCCCAAAATATCAAAATTTAAGAAGAAAAGATACTGCGGCAGGCTAATCAGCTGCGGCGGAATAATAATAGTGAAAATAACTAAGGCGAAAAGCAGGCTGCGTTCGCGGAACTTAAAACGGGCGAAGCCGTAACCTACAGCTGAGCAGACGAACAGATTGAGCGCAGTAACGATTCCGGCAATCGAAAGCGTATTCACTAAAGCAGCCGGGTAATCAATATACCCCCATACATCTGTGTAATTTGAAAACGTGGGGGCTTTAGCAACCCATATGGTTGTTGTGTCGAGCATATCTCCGGGCGATTTAATCGAAGTCGTAAAAATAAAAATCAGCGGATAAATAAGAATGTAACCGATTCCGCAGAAGAGCATAGCGAAAAACAACCAATAAATAAATTTTTTGGTCTTTTTTGCAGCTGTTGCTTTCCTATGTTTTGACAGCTTTAATGAGTTCGTAATATTTTGCAGTTTTTCCATAAACTCCTCCTAATCGTTCAGGTAAAAGACCTTGCGCGTCAGCAACCCAACGGACAGCAACAAGAAAATACTTATAACCGCGAAGAAAACCCACGCGAGGGCGGCAGAATAGCCGAAGTCTAACATTGAACCGAATGCCGTGCTTTGTATATAACGTAAAAGCTCGTTATTATAATCCGTGAACGAGTCAATAATCGTGTAAACAAGGTTCATAACGATAATCGGTGAAATCATCGGCAGCGTTATCTTCCAGAATGATTCCCAGCCGGTCGAGCCTTCAACCTCGGCGCTTTCATATAAAGCCGGAGAAATAGCCTGAAGCCCCGCAATGAACAGCAGAATCTGAACGCCTGATTTCCATATAATTTGGTAAACGCGGTCAATTGCATCGGTAAGCACCAAAACAGCGCGGTTATTGTTGGTTAAAGTCAGCAGCATTTCTTTAAAGTCCACTGTTTGCAGCATAGGCATTCCCTGCTGCCCCGAAGAACCTGCGAACTGTGCCGAAACATCGGATTGCATAACGAAAACCAATGCACCGGAAGTAATAATAACCGGTAAGAAGAAGACAGCACGGAGCAACGCCCGCCCGCGGAATTTCCTGTTCAACATAACAGCGACAAAAAGCGAGAAGAAAGTAATAAGCACTATGTCAACAATTATAATCGTGACAGAGTCAATCAGCAGCGGAACAAATTCCGCGTCAATAGTAAATGCCTTGATGAAATTATCAAAACCAATAGGAATCAAGTTGACGTTCCCGAAAGAAATCTGTACGTTGGAAAATGCGTAGCGCAATGACTGTATAAGCGGAGTTGCGACAAAAATCAAAAAGCCCAGCACCCAAAAGTACGTAATTACGCGCCCCGCGTTCGCTTTGCGGCGCAGCAAACCGCCCGGTTTCGGTGGCTTTTTCGGAATTTTCGGAATTTTCGGTGTTTTTGGTAACTTGCCTTTATTTTTTTTCTTGTCCATTACCCCGTCACCTCCGCCCAAAATGAGCGCGTGTTATAATCTACCGTTACAACGACGCCATTTTCATAAATTGTTTTGAATACACCCTCAGCGGTCTGTTCATGCCCGCTCATTCTCTGACCGCGGATAAGCGTGAACAAATCTCCGATTTGCATCGCTTGGTCGGCGGCAACGTCAAGCCAGTCTAAATAGTTCGCTGAAAACATTCCTTCCAAAATCGAACGATTTAATTCAGCGGAAGCTGCGTAAATCCCGAAATAATGCGGAAGCGCGCCGTATTCTGCTGCGCGCAGCAGCGAAAGCTGCCTGTCCGGCGAAAGATTCATCGGGCTTCCCGAATATTCAATGTAACCGTGAATCACCAATTGATAAAAAGGCACTTCATCACTTTGCATGAAATAGCCGGACGCGCCGAGCGGCACATCATACAGCACCGGCGCAAGCTCCCACACGTATGCGTTGCCGTAAGACAGAGCGAGATTATTGCCGCTGCTTAATGCTTCAACTAATGCGGGTCCCGTCCGGTCGCGGAAAATCGGATTCTTCTGGTTATAATCGGAATAAACAAGTCTGCCCGCGTCAGCCGCGGAAATATGCCCGTTTTCTCTCACCTGCCGAAACGCATCATGCCACAACTCGGGAGCAAGCAGATACCAGCGGCGGGCGTAATTGTTGCGCGTACCGTCCTGTATGAAGTAATCGTATTGAAAATTCAATCCGTTCCCTGTAGTGCGGGCGGCATCGCGGGAAGCCGAGAAGCCGCGCCCTGTTTTATATATTTGTAATATCTCGCCTATTAAGAATAAATCATCATCGGTTTCCTGAAAAGGTTCCGCAAATCTATTCCAGCCCCTCTCGCCGCCGAGCGAGCTGTTGAAACTGAAGTTCCTTGTCCACTGCGAGTTAAAG
>JAITFV010000283.1 GCA_031281115.1 Oscillospiraceae bacterium
TTTTTAAGTTAAAGGACTATACTTCTTGCGTAATTCGTTTACCCGGTCACAATTCTCTCAAGTTCAACCGGCGAAACGCTTTTTCCGTCCATGGAAACCCGCATACAGTCGCCGCTGACTTCGTCAATAAGCATAATCTTGCCGCTCTTATCCCTCCCGAATTCGAGTTTTATATCAATCAATTCGAGTTCCTTTTCGGTGAGCGCGGTTTTAATCACACCTGATATTTTCTTTGTTAAGTCCACGAGAACATCATGCTCTCCGCCCGTGAGGATATTCAAAGCAGCAAGCGCGTCACGTGTAATGAGCGGGTCGCCGCGCTCATCGTCCTTTAGCGTGATTTCAACGAGCGCACCAAGAGCCTGCCCTTCCTGCGCATACTTCCCGTAACGCCGCACGAAGCTCCCTGCGGCTTTGTAGCGGCAAATTACCTCCACGCCTTCCCCGAACATCGCGGCAGGTTTCACAGTCATTTCGGCTTTCTCTGTATCACAGCTCACAAAATGCGTAGGGAAACCGGCAGCGTTGATTTTTTCAAAGAAGAACTCGGAAAGTTTAAGCCCCGCTCTGCCTTTACCTTTAATTGTACCGATAATTTGATTCGCGCCGGGGTCAAATTCACCGGTTTCCAAAGAGCCGGTCGCACCGTCCTTGAATTTAAGCAGACAGTTACCATCTTCAAGTTCGTAAACATCCTTGGTTTTGCCTGTGTAAATTAAATTCATGTTTTCATTAAACCCTTTCTTCAACTTTCGGCGTGCCGAGGGCGTCACGCCCTACGGGGAGGAATCCAGCACAATCGCCTAACATTCCTTTTTAAAATAACTTTTTGGGTGTTTGCAAACGGGGCAGATTTCTGCCGCCTTATTCCCGAAGTGCAAATGCCCGCAATTCATACATTCCCACGTAACATCGCTGTCTGCAGTAAACACCGTGCTGTTCTTAACTTTTTCAAGCAATCCGCGGTAACGCTCTTCGTGGTGCTTCTCAATTTCACCTACCATCTCGAACATCGCGGCTATATCGCTGAAACCTTCTTCTTTCGCCGTCACGGCGAATTCCTTATACATCAAAGTCCATTCCTCGTGTTCGCCGCTCGCCGCGTCAAGGAGATTCTGCGCGGTGCCGGGAACTTTGCCGTCATGCAGCAGCTTAAACCAAAGCTTCGCGTGTTCTTTTTCATTGTCGGCAGTATCAAGGAAGATTTTCGCGATTTCCTCAAAGCCGTCTTTCTTGGCTTGCCCGGCGTAATAGGTGTATTTATTGCGCGCCTGCGATTCCCCCGCGAAGGCGGTTTTTAAGTTTTCTTCCGTCTTAGAGCCTTTTAACACTGCCGCTTTCTTTTCCTCCTGCTTGTTCTCCTGCGGCGGGAGGGCAGCGGCTAAAGCTGACGGGGCGGCTTGAATTTCAACAGGCTTCGGCGGTTCTGCGGGTTTCAGAGGTTCCTGCTCAATTGTCAGCTTTCCGTTGTCAATTGCCGATTGACTAAGCACCATGCAGCCGTATGCAGGGACTGCTATTTCATTAGAAATATCGAATTTCCCGCCGCCGAGTACGTCGGTATATTCGCCGCTGCCGCCGAGACGGAAGCTTTGCGGGCTGCCGCTTGCGTTGATTAATGCATAAACTTTCTCGCCGTCACATTCGCGCACGAAAGCGTAATACTGATTATTTAAAACTACCTGCCTGTAACTGCCCGAATGGAGCGGCTTTAAAGCCGCGTGAGCGCGAGCTAATTTAGAAATTGTTTGAAAGAGCGGCGCGCCGGGGGCATCGCGCCCTGTATATTCATCAATATTAAACTCAGGACGAAGCGCGTCATCGCCTTGATTTTTGTCGGCTTTCATGCCGTACTCCGAACCGTAGTAAACACCCGGCACACCCGGCATAGTAAACATCATAGTGTAAACGCCCGCCAAATGCGCGGGATTTTTCAAGCCGCTCGCAATTCTGCTGACGTCATGATTATCAACAAATATGTAAAGGTCTTTTCCTTTGTTGCCGTATAAGCCCCCCATACGGTCTATTGAATGCGCTATTTCAAACATATTAAGGTCATTGAAACTTGAGAAAAGCCCCTTGTAGCATTGATAATTTGTCACACTGTCAAGCATTTCGGAATTAAGCCACTTGTTATAATCGCCGTGCAGGGTTTCACCCATAAGCCAGAAATCCGGCTTCAAGCCTTTACAGTGACGGCGCAACTCTCGCAGAAAATCAAGCTCAAGGCAGTACGCCACATCCAAGCGAAGCCCGTCAATGTCGAACTCACTGTACCAGCGCGCAATCGCCTCGAATATATGATTCTTCACGGCGGGGTTGTGCTGGTTGAGTTTTACAAGGTCATAATGCCCTTCCCAGCCTTCGTAATAGAAGCCGTCGTTGTAACCCGAATTGCCGTCTCTTATGTGGAACCAGTCTTTATAAGGGCTTGCGAATTTCTTTTCACGCACATCTTTGAACGCCCAAAAATCCCGCCCGACGTGGTTGAAAACGCCGTCAAGCACTATGCGGATTCCCGCCGCTTTCAGCTCCTTGCAAACCTGCGCGAAGTCGGCGTTCGTGCCGAGGCGCGGGTCTATTTTTGTATAATCCGCAGTGTCGTAACCGTGGCGGGTCGAATCAAACACAGGCCCGAAGTAAATCGTGTTGAAACCCATGTCTTTAATTACGGGAATGTGCTTAATTACGTTCAGAATCGGGGAATCGCCTCTGCCGCCCGCATCATTGCGCCCGACATACCCGAAAGGATAAATGTGATAAATAACCGCGCTGTCAAACCAGTTCATGTTTTATACTTCCTTTCTTAATACCTGTTCTAATCCGTTTCTTAATACCTGCGAGAAATTTACTCCCGCCTGTTCTGCCTCATAATTGAGTTTTGCGGGTATAGTCACAGTTTTATTCACTAACTTGTTCGCGAAATACCGCCTGTAATAATTAGTATCACACGCTATAAGAGTAATGAAACCGCCTTTAGGAACTGTGACCTCGCTCATAGGGGACGGCGGCTGTATCTCATCTCCGCGCTGCTCTCTGTTGTATAGTGCAAAACACAACACATCTTGTGCCATTTCCATAGCGCCTGCCATATCCTCCCCTTGAGTAAACACACTGTCTAAGTCGGGGAAGTCAACGCAGAACCCTCCTAATTCGTCATCAGGTTCAAAAGCCGCAGGATATACATACTTAGCCATAGCAACACCTCATTTCAAGCCTGCTTTTTTTAGAATAGAATTTAAAGTTCCTTTTTTGCAATCCTCCGAATTATGCCGTCCCACATAGAAATAACAATCTGTTATCGGACTGTACCATTCTTCGTGCTTTCCGCCCTCGCTATGAAAGCGGCAGCCGTGCTTTTTAAGTAGTTTCTTTAATTCGCTGAATTTTATATTTCCCACCCCTCTTGTTATTATACACGCATAAGGCACGTGTTGTCAATAACAATTTCCACAAAAAATTGTTTAAACTTTTTACATAAATATGCTTTGACTTATCCTTAAAACTATGCTATACTTATATGGTATATTGTTAATTTTATTAATTGAATTTCAGGAGGACAGGCTTTATGGCAATGACAAAATGTGCCACGCCCTTTTCGGGGACAGCTGAGCAGGAGTCACAGATAATCAAGCTTATTCACGAGATTAAAGACGAGAAAGGCTCGTTAATGCGTATCCTGCAGGAAGCGCAGGAAATCTACGGCTACCTGCCCATAGAAGTACAGACAATGATTGCGCGGGAGCTGAACATACCGCTCGAAAAAATCTACGGCGTAGTTACGTTCTACTCGCAGTTTTCGCTTACCCCAAAAGGCAAGTATCAAATCGCGGTCTGCATGGGAACCGCATGTTATGTAAGAGGTGCAGGCGTAATACTTGATAAGTTCCGTAAAATCCTCGGAATCACAGGTGATGAAGTCACGCCCGACGGCTTGTTTTCAATCAACGACTGCCGCTGTATCGGCGCGTGTGGGCTTGCGCCGGTAATCACCATAAACGAAGATGTTTACGGCAGGCTTTCGTCTACCGGAGAAGAAGTTGAAGAAATACTTTCAAAATATAAAGAATAATGACAGAATTATCACTAAACATACTTGACATAGCGCAGAACAGCGTTAAAGCCGAGGCGAAGCTGATTGAACTGGCTGTTGAGATAAATACGGCTTCGGATACGCTGACGGTCTTAATTAACGATGACGGCTGCGGCATGAGCGCGGAGCAGATTGAAAAAGTCACCGACCCGTTTTTCACCACCCGCACCACCCGCAGCGTGGGATTAGGAGTACCTTTTTTCAAGGACGCGGCAGAAAGCACAGGCGGGGAATTCGGGATTACCTCGGAAAAGGGCAAAGGTACGCAGGTAAAAGCCGTATTCGGACTGTCACACATCGACCGCGTACCGCTCGGCGACATAAACGCCACGGTGGAAATGCTGGTGTTTTATAACACGCATATTGACTTCCTGTACCGCTATAAAGTCGATGATGCAGAGTTTACACTTGACACGCGGGAAATCAAGGATTTGCTTGAAGGCGCACCCATCGACGCGCCCGACGTCAAGGTGTTTATAAGCGAGTTTTTGCGCGAGAATGAATCCGAGGTTAAAAAGGAGCATATCTTTTAAACCACCGCGCCTGACGGGGTGGTTTCAACGAAATAAATACATTTCAGAAAGGAATCAATATAATGAAAAGTTTAGCTGAACTCAAAGCAATCAAAGAAAAAATGCAGGGGCAAGTCGGTGTTCGCAGTAACGACCATGCGGGAACCCGCGTTGTCGTAGGCATGGCGACCTGCGGTATCGCGGCGGGAGCGCGTCCCGTTTTGCAGATTTTATCGCGGCTCGTGCAGGAGAAGAACATTCAGGATGTCAGCGTTTCGCAGACAGGCTGTATCGGGCTTTGCCAGTATGAGCCGATTGTCGAGGTTTACAGCCCGGAGGGCGAAAAAATCACTTATATAAACATGAACGAGGAAAAATCCCGCGAAATCGTAGATAAACATCTTATCCGCGGCAATATAGTGACAGAATATTTGGTAGGCAATAAATAATGCGGGCATCGCGCCCTACAGAAAAACTGAAAGGAAATATGTAATTTATGTTTCGTTCACACGTATTGGTCTGCGGCGGTACAGGCTGTTATGCATCGGGGTGTCAGTCTGTATTCGATGCGCTTGATGTTGAAATTAAAAAGCAGGGCTTAGAGAAAGAAGTCGGCGTAGTGCAGACCGGCTGCTTCGGGCTTTGCGCGCTCGGGCCTATTATGATAATCTACCCCGAGGGCAGCTTCTACTCATTAGTGAAAGATACCGACATTCCCGAAATAGTCAGCGAGCACCTGCTCAAAGGACGCATTGTCGAACGCCTGCTCTATCAGGAAACTGTCTGTGAAGAAGAAGGAATTAAGTCCCTGAACGATACCGGCTTCTACAGAAAACAGCTTAGGGTCGCGCTGCGCAACTGCGGCGTGATTGACCCCGAAAGCATAGATGAATACATAGGCGCAGACGGCTATGAAGCCCTCGGCAAATGCCTTATTGAAATGACGCCTGATGATGTAATCAAGGTTATACTTGATTCGGGGCTGCGCGGGCGCGGCGGCGGCGGCTTCCCGACAGGGCGCAAGTGGCAGTTGGCGAAAAACTTAGTCCCCGATGCCGACCAAAAGTACGTCTGCTGCAACGCCGACGAGGGCGACCCGGGCGCGTTCATGGATAGGTCTGTCTTAGAGGGCGACCCGCACGTGCTGATTGAGTCTATGGCAATCGCAGGTTATGCAATCGGCGCAGATATGGGCTATGTTTATGTCCGTGCAGAATATCCGATTGCTGTTAAAAGATTGCAGATTGCAATTGAACAAGCGCGTAACTACGGGCTTTTGGGGAAGAATATATTCGGAACTGATTTTAACTTTGATATGGAAATAAGGCTCGGAGCGGGCGCGTTCGTCTGCGGCGAGGAAACCGCGCTCATGACCTCCATTGAGGGCAACCGCGGCGAACCTAATCCCAGACCGCCTTTCCCCGCGCAAAAAGGCTTGTGGGGCAAACCGACCGTCCTCAACAACGTTGAAACTTATGCCAACATCCCGCAAATCATCTTAAAAGGCGCGGATTGGTTCGCTTCGATGGGTACCGAAAAATCCAAGGGTACGAAAGTTTTCGCGCTCGGCGGTAAAATTAACAACGTAGGGCTTGTGGAAATTCCGATGGGTACAAGTTTGCGCGACGTAGTTTACGAAATCGGCGGCGGAATCCCCGACGGCAAGAAATTTAAAGCGGCGCAAACCGGCGGCCCTTCGGGCGGCTGTATCCCCATGTCGCTTATAGATACGCCGATTGATTTTGATAACTTGGTTGAAATCGGCTCTATGATGGGTTCCGGCGGCTTAATCGTCATGGACGAGGACAACTGCATGGTTGACATCGCGAAGTTCTTCTTGGAATTTACGGTTGAGGAGTCCTGCGGGAAGTGTTCGCCTTGCAGAATCGGCACAAAGCGGCTTTATGAAATGCTTGAAAAGATAACTTCGGGCAACGGCACGATGGAAGACGTTGACGGCTTGCAGGGGCTTTGTGACTACATCTGCGACAACTCGCTCTGCGGGCTTGGGCAAACCGCGCCGAACCCTGTTAAATCTACTCTCCGTTACTTTAAAGATGAATATATAGCGCACGTTCAGGACAAAAAATGCCCTGCCGGAGTCTGCACAGATTTGCTTACTTACAAAATTGTTGACGAAAAGTGCAAGATGTGTACTGCCTGCATTAAGGTCTGCCCTACAGAAGCCATAACAGGCGCAGTTAAGCAGCCGCATTTTATAATCCCTGAAAAGTGCATTAAATGCGATGCCTGTGTGCAGAAATGTAAGTTTAACGCAATCATAAAATCGTAGAGGGACGCACCCCACCGCAGAGGAAAATACAGAAGGAGGCTGAAATGACTAACAAAGAATTAATACTTTTAGGTATGTCGCTCGAGGCTCTGTTAGAGGCCGGAGAAATCGAAAAAGTTAAAAAAATAGTTAGTGTTATGGCATCGAACGGCGTTAAACCGGAAGTTAATAACAAGAAAGGAAAGAAAAAATCCGATGGCTGATTTAATTAATATAAAAATCAACGGCATAAATTGCCAAGTCGAGGAAGGCGCTACCATTCTCGAAGCCGCCCGCGCCAATAATATCCGAATCCCCACTCTCTGCTGGCTCAAAGGTTTAAACGAAATCGGCGCATGCAGAATCTGCGTAGTTGAAAAAACATGGGCGCGGTCTTTGGTCGCCGCCTGCGTTTATCCGATTTCAAAGGCAGACGAGGGCTGCGAAATTAAAACCCACAGCAAGCGCGTATTAGAAAGCAGAAAAACCACGCTTGAGCTTCTGCTCTCCGACCATGAGCAGAAGTGTCTCTCCTGTTCGAGAAGCGGATACTGCGAGCTGCAAGACCTTTGCAAGGAGCTCGGCGTTGAAAATGCTGACAGATTCGGCGGCGAAAAAAATAAATACGATATTGATAATAGTTCTGTATCGCTTTTCCGCGATAATAACAAGTGCATAAGCTGCCGCCGCTGTGTTTCTATGTGCAACAACGTGCAGGGAATCGGCGTTATCGGCGGGAATAAGCGCGGCTTCAAAACCGAGGTCGCCTGCGCGTTTAACATGGATTTGAACGCTACCGCCTGCGTTTCCTGCGGTCAGTGCATTAACGTCTGCCCGACAGGCGCGCTCTCGGAAAAAGACGATACCGCCGCTGTTTGGGACGCGCTGAACGACCCCGAAAAAGTCGTAATGGTGCAGACCGCACCCGCAGTACGTGCAAGCCTCGGCGAACACTTCGGCGTTGCTATGGGAACACCGGTTGAAGGAAAAATGGCGACCGCGCTTAAAATGCTGGGCTTCAAGAATGTTTTCGACACTAACTTCGGCGCGGATTTGACAATAATGGAAGAAGCAGCAGAATTATTAGAGCGTATCAAAAAGAGCAGCGACGGCGGGGGTGCCGGCTCGGCACTGCCGATGATTACTTCCTGTTCGCCCGGCTGGGTGCGCTTCTGCGAGGCGTATTATCCGGAATTGCTCCCGAATCTTTCAAGTTGCAAATCACCGCAGCAGATGACCGGCGCGATTATAAAAACTTACTTCGCCGAAAAGAACAACATCGACCCTAAGAACATTGTCAGCGTTTCGGTCATGCCGTGCGTAGCGAAAAAGTATGAACTCACACGCATTAACCAGAGCGGCGCGGGCAAGGACTTGCAGGACGTTGACTTTTCAATTACCACCCGTGAACTCGCGAAGATGATTGACAAAGCAGGAATAAGATTCGCTGAACTCCCGGACGGCGAGTTTGACTCTCCGCTCGGCAAAGGCTCGGGCGCGGCTGTTATATTCGGCGCAACAGGCGGCGTTATGGAAGCTGCCCTGCGTACCGCGGTCTGGAAACTCACAGGCGAAACGCCCGAATCTCCGATTGATTTTAAAGAAGTGCGCGGCACCGGCGGTATAAAAATTGCGGATTTTAACGTTGGCGGTAAAGAAATCAAAGTCGCTGTGGCAAGCGGTTTAGCAAACGCCCGTGAGCTTCTCGAAAAAGTGAAAAAGAATGAAGTTAAAGTCGATTTCATTGAAATTATGGCGTGTCCGGGCGGCTGCGTAAACGGCGGTGGACAGATTATAGCGAAGTCTGATGTGCGGAACTTCACTGATATTCAAGCCGAACGCGCAAAGGCTCTGTATAACTTAGACGAAAGCAGAACAGCGCGCAAATCGCACGAAAGCCCCGATATTAAGACTGTTTACGAGGATTTTCTCGGCGAGCCGGGCGGGCATAAGGCGCACGAGCTGCTGCACACAAGCTATCGGGCGAGTAATTTGAGTAAGTAAAATGTATTATCGCGGGACGCCCTACGTGGCGTCCCCTGCTATTGCTCCGGTTAAATAAGCTCTGTTAGATATATGTATTGATATATCATCGTTTTTTTTACCTACAAACCACGCAGTCTGACGGGGTGGTTTTAAAATTAAACAACTATATCAATAATCAATACAGTCATCTAACATAGCCATTAAATAAGCAGGCTATATTATACTAATGAACAGATAACTTTGATATAATTAAATCGGAGGTATTAAGTTTGAAACAAAATACAACTAAAACGGGAGAAACGTTGTTTTCGCTTCGTTTTTAAACGAAGCTATCCTCTGTTAGTGAAGAAAGGACTTTATGAAAATATGAAATTTTTAATCATTACAGGCAATCCTAAATCAGGCGGCTTAACCTGTGCAGTCACAGAAGAAATCAAGCGCGGCGCAAAGGACGGCGGCGCGGAGGTCGAAATTGCCGACTGCGGCACAATTACCCGCTGCCGTGTTTGCGGTGATGGTTGGGGTACCTGCCGCAATGAAAATACCTGCGCTTTCGGCGACAACGGCTTTAATGAGCTTCAAGCAAAAATAAAAGAAGCAGACTTACTTTGTATAATTTCGCCTGTCTACTGGGGCGAGATGTCCGAAAGCTTGAAAGCTTTCGCGGATAGGCTTCGCCGCTGCGAGTTCGCGGCTTCCGCAATCGAGGGCGCGCTCAAAGGCAAGCAGACGCTTTTAGCCGCTGTACCCGGCGGCTCAGGCAACGCGCTGCTGACTTGTTTGCAACAGATGGAGCGGTTCTGTCAGCATACGGGCGCGGTTGTTTTCGACTACATAGGCGTAAACCGCTGGAATCAGGGCTACAAAAAAACCGCCGCTTATAACGCCGCGCTGCTTATGGCGAAAGGCGTGAAAAACGGAGAAACTGTATAGAGGATGTTAGATGTAATTCTTCCGGGGACGGGCGGTATGCTCCCGTCAGACACCCGCTGGCTTTCCTGCTGCTGGCTTGAAAGCCAAGGCAGAGCTGTGCTTATCGACTGCGGCGAAGGTACGCAAATCGCACTAAAAAAGCAAAACCTGCGCCTCGGAAACGTGGAGGCGCTGTTAATTACGCACTTTCATGCAGACCACATTTCGGGGCTGCCCGGGCTGCTGCTCTCGCTCGGGAACTACGGTAAAACTTCGCCGCTCCTGATTGCGGGACCGAAAGGTCTTGAGCGGGTCGTGAATTCGCTTTTAATAATCGCACCGAATCTGCCGTTCCCGATTGAGTTTAAAGAGCTTTTCGGCGGAACCTCCGGCGTGGAAACTTTTAACCTCGGCAACATGCAAATCGAATCGTTCAGGCTGCGGCACGGAATGATTTGCCTCGGTTATAAAATTACGCTGTTGCGCAAGCCGGTGTTCAACCCCGAAAAAGCCGCCGCGCTCAACATTCCCGTGCAATTGTATAAAGTTCTTCACGCGGGCGAAAACGTAGAGCATGACGGCAGAATCATAACTCCGGATATGGTGCTTGACGGCGAGCGCGCACCTATTAAGGTCGGCTACTATACCGACACGCGGGCTTTCACCGAAATCGCGGATTTTGTAAAAGGCGTGGATTTGCTCATAGCCGAGGGTATGCACGGCGATGAGGAAGTCCGGGACAGGATTCACGAGAAAAAACACTCAATGTTCCGCGAGAGCGCGAAGATTGCCGCTTTGGCGGGTGCGAAAAAATTATGGCTGACGCATTACAGCCCCGCGCTTGCGAATCCGAAAGAATTTTTAGCTTCTGCGCGTGAAGTTTTCAAGAAAACTTATACCGGTTATGACGGCATAAAAATAACGCTGCCCGAGTAAAACGGCGCAGACTTATATCGTTTTTTACCTACAAACCACCCCGTCCCTCGTCAAGGAGGGGAATGATTTCAGCTTCAACAAACCCAATTCCCCTCCTTGGAGGGGTGGCAGACGCAGTCTGACGGGGTGGTTTTAAAGTTAAATAACTATAATAGACCTCTTGCGAAATTAAACACGGCGTTTTTTCGCGAGGTTTCGGTGCGTCGAGGGCGCCGCACCCTACTTTTAAAAGGAGAAAAACATGAAATCTTCAAGGTTCACAAAAGAACCCGCAACTATTAAAGAACAGCTGAGCAAACTCAAGCAGCGCGGCTGTATCATTGAAGACCGCGCCTTCGCAGAAGGTATTCTTGAAAAAATCAACTACTTCCGTCTCGCGAACTACTTCGCGGTGTTTTTGGAAAACAGCAAGCGTTACCGCGAGGGAACAAGCTTCAATAAGGTTGTGCGTTTGTATGACTTTGACCGCCGCCTGCGCGGGCAGCTGTTGATTTTCCTTGAAGAAATCGAGATTTCCATGCGGGCTGTAATCTCAAACTTTCACGCACATAAATACACCGCCCTCGGCTACCTGAATGACTCCACCTTCAGCCATCATCATAATCATAATCACTTCATGTCGCGTCTTGACAGATTAAAAGAGAAAAATATTGATATAAAGTTCGTCACGCACTACAACCGCAAACATATGGGCGCGTTTCCGCTGTGGGTAATGATGGAGCTGTTCAGTTTCGGTATGCTTGCACATTTTTTCAAAAGCCTGCACAAACAGGACAAAAAAGAAATCGCAGAGAAGCACTTCTCGGGTTCTTTTTCGGCAAGCCATCTTGAATCATGGCTTGACAGCATGGCGGCTCTGCGCAATCACTGCGCGCATTATGTGCGCCTCTATGCAAACAAAATCGAACCCGTGCCGAAATCCGCCGAAGACGCACCTTTCAAAATGGGTGAAGATTTATTCAGTTTTATTTACGTTATCCGGCTGATGTACATAAAACGAATCGGCGGCGAGAGCAACCTTGCGCTTCAGCTTAGCGCGCTGTTTGAGGAGTTTGAAGAAGCGGTAGATTTGAGGGTTATGGGGTTTCCGGAAAACTGGAAGGAAATATTACATTAAAAGGCGGCTACAAGCCGCCTTCTTCGTACTCCTCGTTAGACTCATCTGCTATAATCATCTGCTCGGTTCTGCACTGTATGTCTTTTAAGCTGAACACTATAACATCGAGCATTTGGATTTTTTTCGTTATTTCGTTGAATAATTTTAGATACGCTTTTTTGTAGTCCATTTTTTCACCTCTCTATACATTACGTGTACATTATATATATATTAAGTATATCATAACTTCTGTAGCGCTGTCAATATACAAAGTATACAATATGTACACGTATTATGTATATACATTTTGAGTATAATATATTAAAATAATGTATATGGTCGTTTAGCCTTAAAACCACCCCGTCAGACTGCGTCTGCCACCCCTCCAAAGAGGGGAATTGGGTTTGTTGAAACTGAAATCATTCCCCTCCTTGGAGGGGGTGCCGAGCGTCTTGCTTGCAAGCCGCAAAGCGACGGGGTGGTTAAAATTAGAAGAGGATAATTTTATGCCAAAAGAGCAATACACTATTCGCATTGATGAGCACCTGCTTGAAAAAACTAAAATTATAGCGAGCAAGCAAGTTCGTTCGATAAATAATCAATTCGAGTTTTTTGTCACAAGGGGCATTGAACTTTACGAAAAAGAAAATGGTGAAATAAATTTATCAGAAGAATAATTCATCCCCGCCGTTTTTCGTGTAAAAACGGCGTTTTTTTCTTCATTTTCACTTGAAATTCCCCCTAAAATATGGTATACTATATATAAATCATATTATATAGGGCGTATTAATACTATTTCCTGATAAATATTGTTTATCAGGAAACAGGGATTCGTATAAGGCTCCCAACCAAAAGAAAGGCAGTAAAAAAGTGAGCGAAACATTAAACTTAGAAGAACAGATTTCAAACAACTTACCCGAAATAGGAGAAAAAGCGGAACTCGAACAAATCACCGCCGATTACGGCGCGAACGATATTCAGGTGCTTGAAGGGCTTGAAGCCGTTCGTAAACGCCCGGGAATGTATATCGGCTCCACCGGCGCGTCAGGGCTGCACCACTTGGTATATGAAATCACCGATAACGCCGTAGATGAGGCGCTGGCGGGCTTTTGTGACGTAATAGACGTGAAAATCCTGCCCGGCAATATAATCGAAATCACCGACAACGGGCGCGGCATACCCACGGGAATCCATCCGACCGAGGGCGTTTCCGCGGCGACTGTCGTTTACACAGTTTTGCATGCGGGCGGGAAATTCGGCGGCGGCAGCTATAAGGTTGCGGGCGGCTTGCACGGTGTCGGCGCGTCTGTCGTGAACGCCTTGTCCGAGTGGCTTGAACTTCGTATCTGTGACGGCGAAAATGTGCATTTTCAACGGTTTGAGCGCGGGGACTACAGCGAAATCATGAAAGTCACCGAGCCCGCCCCGAAGAGTGGACAGACTTACACTACAGTGCGCTTTCTTGCAGATTCCGAGATTTTCGCAACGCTTGAGTATGATTATCTCACGATTTCCGAGCGTATGCGGGAGCAGGCGTTTCTGAACGGCGGGCTTAAAATAAACGTGACAGACTTGCGGGACGATGAAGATATAAAAGGCGACAGCTTCAAGTATGAGGGCGGCATTGTCAGCTACGTAAAATGGCTGCAAAAGAAGCGCGGCGCAGACATTCTGCATGAAGATGTAATTTATATTAACGGCGTGATTGACGATATAACGGTCGAGGTCGCGTTCCAGTATAACACAGATTTCAACAGCGAGGCGGTGCGCAGCTTCGCAAATAATATCCACACTGTCGAAGGCGGAACACATGAGACAAGCTTCAAACGCGCACTGAATAAAGTCGTGAACGATTTTGTTCTCAAGCACGTAAAAGAGAAAGAACCTAAACGCAAAGCGAAAGCGAAAAACAAAAAAGGCGAGGAAGAAAAAGAGTTTACGTCGATTTCCGGCGAGGCAATCCGCGAAGCAATTAACGCCGTAATCAGCGTAAAGCTGCCCGAGTGTGAGTTTGAGGGGCAGACGAAGTCTAAGCTCGGCAACCCCGAGGTCGGACCCGTAGTGTATAGAATCGTCGCGGAAAAATTAACCTATTATTTTGAAGAACACCCTGAAACTGTCGCTATAATCGTGCAGAAAGCCATCAACTCGCAGGCGGCGCGTGACGCAGCGCGCAAGGCGATGGAAGCTAAGCGCAAATCAGCCTTAGACGGCGCAGGGCTGCCCGGTAAACTTGCCGATTGCCACAACAAAGACCCCAACAAAACCGAAGTTTACATCGTTGAGGGTGACTCGGCAGGCGGTAGTGCAAAACAGGGCAGAAACAGCGAATTTCAAGCAATTCTGCCGCTTTGGGGCAAGATGCTGAACGTCGAGAAAGCGCGAATTGATAAAGTTTTCGGCAATGAGAAGCTTCTGCCTGTTGTAAAGGCGCTCGGTACAGGTTTGGGTGATGACTTCGATTTATCAAGACTGCGCTACGGGCGGGTAGTAATCATGGCTGACGCGGATGTTGACGGCTCGCATATACGGACATTGCTGCTGACTTTCTTCTTCAGATTTATGAAACCGCTTGTTGAAAACGGACATATATATATCGCGCAGCCGCCTCTTTTCAAGGTTTACCGCGGCAAGCAAATCCGCTACGCTTACACTGAAATCGAGCGCGATGTGTTCGTAAAAGAACTTGCGGGCGAAAATAACGCAAAAGTGGATGTGCAGCGTTATAAGGGCTTGGGTGAGATGAACCCCGACCAGCTTTGGGAAACTACGATGAACCCTGAAACGCGCACTATGGTTAAGGTTGAGCTTGAGGACGCGGCGATTGCAGATGAGATTTTTTCAATTCTTATGGGCGATAAAGTCGAGCCGCGGCGGGAATTTATTGAGAAAAACGCGAGATATGTAACGAATCTTGATGTTTAAGTTGACGTTTGATTCTATTGACTGGAGCTGAAATATTTAATGACCCAAATTAACTACACCAACACTATCCCGGAAATAAAGCGCGCCTACGTGCTTTTCCGGCGCAAATACGCGCTCCCGCGTATGCTTGCGATGACGGTTTTGCTGCTCGCGACAATAATATTCGGGTTCGATTTTATAATTAAAAACCCGTCCGGCTATGTCGGTTATATTTTAACAATCCTCTGCTCGGGTATGCTGATTTCGCTGTGGTCGCGTCCGTTTTTGGCGGTGCGGCGGCTTATAAGCACAATTGAAGCCCTCGGCAAAGATGAAAAATATATCGCCCGCTTTTTTGACGACAGGATTGAAATTGATACAGAGATTGTGCCGCTTGAAACCGAAACAATCGCAATTTCGGGACAGGGAATCGACACAATTGAAAACCCTGAAGTGCTTGAAGAGGTTGAAGAAGATTTGATTCAAGCGGAAACCTCGGTTTACCGGCTCGGCTCAGAGCAGTTATATTCCGCGGAGGACAGCGAAATTTTCTGCCTATTCGTGAATAAAGCACTGATTCATATCTTTCCGAAGCGGTGTATGAGCGAGGAGCAAACCGAAGCGGTAAGAACTTATTTAAAGGATAAAGGAATATAATGGAAATTAAATTAATGCACCCCGATGAAAAAATAGTACTTCGGAATATAGAAAAAGAAATGCGCACCTCGTTCATGGATTATTCCATGTCCGTAATCGTAGCGCGAGCTTTGCCGGACGTGCGCGACGGCTTAAAGCCTGTTCACAGGCGGATTTTATACTCGCAATTCAAAGAAGGACTGACGCCCGACAAACCTTATAAAAAATGCGCGGCAACCGTTGGTGCGGTTATCCGCGACTTCCACCCCCACGGCGACCAGAGCGTTTATGACGCGCTGGTGCGCATGGCGCAGAATTTCTCGCTGCGGTATCCTTTGGTTGACGGTCACGGGAACTTCGGCTCCATTGACGGCGACAAAGCCGCCGCATACAGATACACAGAGGCGCGCTTGTCGCGGATTTCTGATGAAATGATGCGCGATATAAATAAAGATACCGTTAATTTTATACCTAATTACGATGACAGCGAAAAAGAACCCGCTGTACTGCCGTCGCGGATTCCGAATTTGCTTTTAAACGGTTCGTCGGGAATAGCTGTCGGCATGGCAGCAGATATTCCCCCCCATAATCTTATTGAAGTTTCCGAAGCGATTCAAATGCTGATTGATAATCCCGAGGCAGGACCCGAGGCTATAATGTCTGCAATAAAAGGCCCTGACTTCCCGACGGGCGGCATAATCATGGGGCATGCGGGGATTCGCTCCGCATATTATACCGGCAGAGGGAAGATTACCCTGCGCGGTCGTGCGGAAATTCAGGAACGCGATAAGCACGAGAGAATTGTAATTACCGAAATTCCTTACATGTTAAAAAAAGAAAACCTCCTCATAAATATCGGAAACTTAATCCGCGATAAGAGAATCGACGGCATTTCCGCCATGCGGGACGAAAGCGACCGGACAGGCATGAAGATTGTGATTGACCTCACACGCGGCGCAAACTCAAACGTAGTGCTGAATAAACTGTATTCGTTTACTCAGCTGCAAATGACTGTCGGCGTTATTATGCTTGCGCTTGTGGACGGCGTACCGCGGGTGCTGACTCTGAAACAGATGTTAGAGCATTATTTAGCGTTTCAGGAAGAAGTTGTAACCCGCCGCACGCAGTTTGATTTGAGGAAAGCGGAAGCGCGCGCCCATATTCTTGAAGGTCTTTTAATTGTTGTTGACCATACTG
>JAITFV010000046.1 GCA_031281115.1 Oscillospiraceae bacterium
GATTTATCTTCCTCATTGTCGGTATAAGTCAGCGAAACAAGGTATTTGTTTATATCCTCGCTCACGTCTACGCCGCCGATTTTGACTTTAATTTCCGTGCGCCGCGCTAAATTTATCTCTCTCATGATTTCCTCCACGGCGGCAAATCAGTTGTCGCAGGAATCTCCACAGCGGGAACGTCAAGTACAACCCCCGCCGGAAAGATGTAATAGTGCAGGTGGCGCGGATTCGCTTTCATAAGCGTATCTTTAAGCATTTCACTGCCGAGCGTTTTAAAAGCCACACCGTCCCATGTATCTCCCGACAGGGTTCTGTAAAATTGATTTTTCTGCATAATATAATCTCTATAACAAAAAGACACTCTTAGTGAGTGCCTTTTGTTTTGCTTTCTTAATTGTTTAAAACCTCCGCAGCTTTCCGTGCATACTTATCTCGTTCTTCCTGCGATAGCGCGTTGAGTTTCGACAGTTTTAAATAACGGAAGCGCAAAGCTGTTATTCTTTTTTTACTTGTAATTCATTATAAACCGTTTCTATTCCACGTCTTATAATGTCTGATTTAGGCAACCCAGTGTTTTCGCAACAAAAATTTAACATATTTAAATCCTTGTCGGAAAGTCTTACGCGGTATTGATTTGTTTTTGGGTCGTCTGTTGGTCTTCCCATTTTCTTTTCCGTTGCATTTCACCCCCAATCATTTAAAAGGGGCAGGGAGGGCGGCTCCCCGCCCCGTGCTCTTATTTGTTTTCGTCTATGATTTCCTGTGCCTCTTTGAAAGTTTCTTTGCCTAAAATAACTTTCATGTCAAGAATGTGCTGTTCTTGGGTTATTAATCCGCGTTCAAGTTTGATTGTGCTGTTAGCAATTCCTCTTGTGTAGCTGTCAAATTCTTGTTTTGTCATGTTTTCACCTCCTGTATAATGATATTTACAAGTTCCCCTTGTCTGTTATCATTATAACATACAGGTATCCATAAGTCAAGAGGTTTTATGTGAATGTTGTGTGAAATATTTATTTATACCTCGTTCGCTTTTCAAATACTTCACTTTCCCGAATCATATCTGCAAATTCCCGCTTTAAACCCTCGCGCTCGCGCTGTAATATCCCCTCTAAATCGTCCGACGCATTGCCCTCGATTGTAATCACAGGCGCATAATTAACCTCGACTTTTATTTCCTTACCGCTTGAATCTGCAATAGTTACATTAATCGGCTCAACACTCGTTCCGCGTGTTTTTGCTGATGAATTGCTCATATAGGCAGGCTCTTGAAGTCGTCGGTATTTCTCTGAATTTGAAATTCGCTCTTCAAAATGAGCGCGCATAACAGCATCATCTTCATAATATTCGCGCATTATCGCGGCGAATGTATCACCTTTTTGCGTGTAATAATCCGCTGCCGCTTCGAGTGTCAAGAATCCGCTTATATTATCTTTTACCCTTTGATTTAAAGCACCGTCTACAAATACCGGATTTCTGTATGTGTTCCCAATGCTGTCCTCAAGAAGATTTCTTGTGTCAAATAATGATTTGTTTGAACCCGCAATAATAGAATCATAATCGCCCGATGTATGCCATTTGCCTACAAAACCCGACAACAACATCTGCGCTGTACTCATATTATTAAAAAGATTTCTTTCCGCAGATTGTACCTGCCCGAGTGCTTTTTCAAAAACATTTCTAATTTCAGCATTTATAGCTTCAATATATTCATGAGCAGATTCCTGTGAAGAACTTCGAGAGAGTTCTAATAACTTTATAGCTTGCTCAAATTCATATCTTGAAATTTGACCGTGTTCGTAATCATGTTCAACACGCCACATTCCGGATTCGTATAATTCGTCTTGTGCTTTTTGCGCTTCATGTATAGCACTTATTAATTCATCTTTGTATTGAATAAGCCTTTCAGCTTCCGCTTGTGCCGCTTTATAATCAGAACCAAAATCAATTTGTGAAAAATTACTTATTTCTTTTTCTAATGTGCGGCGTTCTTCAAGGGTTTCGAGGGAGCGTAAATAATCCATAGCCCTTTGAAACTCTTCGTGTTCTTCTTGTGTAACCCCTTCTCCTTTTCCTCTATAAATAGCATTTAAGTAATCATCTATTGTTAATTGTGCGTTGGTTACATTATCGTTATGCCCACGGTTAAGTCCCTCAAGTCCGCCAACTACTTTCGCAACGTCAACGCCGAGTTCGGACGCTATTCCGGCGGCATTTTTGAAACCGTCAATCATACCCTCAAACCTAATATCAGTAATTTCATTTAATAATCTTGCTAAATCGGCGATTGGTTCGCGTAAAGCCTCGGCTTCTTTCGGCGATAATGTACCATGTTGTCTTAAATTATTACCGTAAATGTCTATATCTCGGCTTGCGCCTTGTATATCATAGCGTAAATTATCAACGCTTTCCCTTGTGGCAATTGTAGCCTGTGCGTTTTCATAAGCGTATCGAGTGTTTTTGATAAATTCGTCAGTTATTTCACTTAGTTTTCTTCCGCCATTATCGAAAAGCAAGGGGTCAGCATATAACTCACTTAATTCGCGCATTTTTGCCTTGTTTAATTCAACCGCAGTCGCAAGCCCTGCAAGCGTCAGCCCCACACCCGCGACTACAGGATTCGCTGTTTGCAAAGCTCTCGCAAGCGTTCCCGCCCCTGCCGCCGCACCGTTCGCCATCATCTTAAAGCCTATGATTTGCTTTGTCGCCGCCGCTTTAGCAAGTATAAACCCCTTAACCCCAACCGTCAGCACTGCTATTTTCCCGCCAAGCTCCACAACCTGCCGCACCGTTTCGGGGTTTTCCTTTACCCACCCGCTTGCGGAATTTATCATGCCCGTCATACCCTGCGCGGCTTCACGAATCTTCGGCAGAAATATTTCACCGACAGACATTCCGAGTTCTGATATAGCCACTTTATTTAAAGCCAAATCGCCCTTTAAATTATCAAGCTGCACCCCCGCCATGCCCGCCGACTGTCCGAGCCCGTCATACTTCTCGCTTGCCCCCGCAATGTTATCACTAAGTTCCCGAATACTGTCAATGCCTTCATCGGCAAGCATATTCCAACCCTTTTGAGCAACAGTATCAAATATTGTCTGCTGATAATTATTTTTCTGTTCGTCGGTAAGGTCGGAAAGACTGTTCTGTAAATCACCCATAATATCAAACATATCACGGCTTGCACCTTCGGCGTCATATAACCTAACGCCGAGTTCTTCAAGCGCACCCGCTGCCTTATCGGTAGGGGTTGAAAGGTTCCGCAGAATCGCGTTGAGTGACGTTCCCGCCGCGCCGCCTTTTAACCCCGCCTCCGACATAACGATTAACTGCGCGTTAACGTCATTGATTCCAAAACCCGCATTTTTCGCCGAACCGCCCACATTTACGTAGGATTCCGCAATCTGCGAAAGATTAAGGTTCGTCAGTGACGTAGTATACGCCATGCTGTCCATAACGGCGCGGGATTCCTCCGCTTCCATATGGAAGGTCTTCATCGCCGCACTGGTGAAGTCGAACACCAAGCCTATTTCTGTGCCGGTGCCTTTGGCTAAATTTGTCCCGTACCGCATCTGCTCAATTACAAGGTCTAAATCTCCGCCCGCCTCGACAAGCATATTCGCCTTGGAAGCAAGCTCCTGTATAGGTGTTCCCGTTGCCTGCGAAACGCTGCGTACTTCATCACCGAGCCGCTTCATCTGCTCCGCGTTATATCCCGTCAACGCCGCGATATTGCTCATTTCCGCTTCAAAGTTCGCAGCAGGGGTAATAAAGGCTCTGTAAAATGCTGCGCCCGCTGCGGTGACAACCGCCGTTGTCGCCAAAAAGTCTGCCCGCGCCCTTGAAAGCGCGGCGGCGTTTTCTTTTTCCCACTTGTCAAGGTTCGCGAGTTTTTCCTGCTCTGCTTTTAGTTTTCTGTATTCCTCGCCGAGCTTTTCGCTCTCGGAAGACAAGTTTCGGGTATCAACACCCGATTCTTTCAATTTATCATTAAGTCCCGCAAGTTTTTCTTCCTGCTTCTCAATCTGCTTGTTTACTTTATTTATTTCAGAAGCCTTTACGCCCTCGGTATTAATAAGTTCTTCTTTTTTTGCTTTGAGGTCGGCGATTGCCTTTTCAGTGTTGCGATAAGCCGAAACATCGCCTTGCACTTTGTTGAGTTCACTAACCCGTGTTTGCAATCCTCTTACAGATTCGGAGGCGGTGTTGAAACTACTGCGGAAATTAGAACCAAGCTCGGCTTTTATTGCCATTATCAGTTCGTATTCTTTACGACTGCTCATTTAACCCACCTCCTTTTTGCAATTGCATAACAAAACAACCGCCTAATGACGGTTGCTCAAAATATTTTTAAATCAGTATTGACATTTGTTATACAACAAGTTATAATATTAGTAGAGCATACCGATAGACGGTCGCTCCCAAACAGTGCTTTAAGTAAAAGCCGCCTTATGTGAGAGTTAGGCGGCTATTTCCTTTTTCTATCATTTAACACTAATCGAAGTACGTTACATACAACCAGTGCGAGCGTCAGAAATTCCAACCACTCCATAACATCAACCCCCATTTCTGGGAGCAGGATTGACCGCACTACCGTGATGGTATGCTCAGCTTTTAATTATATAACAGTTTTATAGTTAGTTAAATTTAGATTGGAATGAATCCAATCTAAATTTTCGCTCGCTGCGCGGCGAGTTGCGGTTTCACCGCAACCATAGTCGTTTTAAACGACTATATATAATTGTCAAGCCTGCATTTCGGCAGTCTCATTCTTTTTCTGCCTTGTCTAAAATATCAATCCACTTGCCGAGCTCCCGCATATTCAGCGACAGCCAGTGCGGGACCTGTGTATGCGTTGCTCTTGATAGGCGAAAACTTTGTTTTCTCAGCCAGTCGCACGGGTTTTCGCTCGCAGAGGACGCTCCTCCTATTCCGTGCTTGTCAGAAAACGGCGCGCAGCGTTCACGATTTTATTAAAATCGCTCATTTGCATTGCTAAAATAACATCGCTGCCGATTCCCGCCGCTTTCGCCGCGATTCTGTACTGGAATCCGCGTGACGTTTCGGCAATCATCATAAATTCGTTACTGTCCGCCATTTCGTTTTCAACGTCGATATAATCCTTGCCCTTGAGCTTGTCAAAGTTGAAAGTAATTTTCTCGTACTTATTTTCCGCATAGGTGAGCGGTTCTTTCAGCGTATGTTCATATACGCCCGGATTAGTTTTTTTAATGTCTGCCATTGTA
>JAITFV010000067.1 GCA_031281115.1 Oscillospiraceae bacterium
AAATCCTTTAGTATAACAATATTTTTAAAAGGCTTGTTTTCACAAGCCTTTTAAATTCTTATTCTTCCATCTGCTTACTGAAATACATTGCTGCTGCATTAACAAGAGCTGTTTGCTCAGGTGTAGCGTATTCGTGTCCGTCGCCGGAGAGCATCATCACCGCTCCGCTTACATCACCCTGCGTGACGATGGGTGTGCAGGCGATTGCATATCTGTCCATTCCTTCAATGGGGTTAAGCTGTTTATCATCGTAAGATTTATAAACGTGTGTTCTGCGCTGTTCAATTAAATCTTCAAGCGAATTTGAAACGCGGCGCTCGAGAATTTCTTTTTTTTGGATTCCCGAGGCTGCAATCACGTGGTCGCGGTCGCAGATTACCGCAGGACAACCGCCGATTTTTGCTAACACTTCTGCGTATTGGGTTGCGATATCGGAAATCTCGCCGACAGGTGAGTATTTCTTGAAAATAACTTCGCCGTCTACGTTTGTGTATATTTCGAGAGGGTCGCCTTCTCTAATTCTCATTGTCCTTCTAATCTCCTTCGGTATAACAACGCGCCCTAAGTCATCGATTCTCCTGACAATACCGGTTGCTTTCATATATAAATTCCTCCAATAATTGTAAATCATAACGGAAAAATTCCGTATCGGTGATAGTGTTTGTAAAATCAAGGGTTATATTCAAGAATTTTGAAATGTTTCACAAATTTTATCTTGACTCATTGTATCACAAATCCGTTGACGAGTCAATAATTTTATGATATAATTTAGAAAACTAATTAAAGAGGTATAAATTATGTTAAATTTCAGCTTTTGTTCCCCAACCTATTTTGAATTCGGCAAAGGTACAGAAAAAGAAGCCGGCGCGCTTGTCAAACGTTTCGGCACCGGAGCGTCCGGTGCGGGCGCAAAGATTCTGCTGCACTACGGCGGCGGCTCGATTAAAAAATCAGGACTTTATGACCGTGTAATCGCAAGCTTAAAAGAAAGCGGCATAGCTTTCGTTGAGCTTGGCGGCGCACAACCGAATCCTGTAAGCTCGCTCGTTTATGAGGGAATCGAGCTTTGCCGTAAAGAGAACGTGGATTTTATTTTAGCGGTCGGCGGCGGTTCTGCTATTGACTCCGCGAAAGCAATCGCGGCAGGTGCGGTCTACGACGGGGATTTTTGGGACTTCTTCTGCGGTAAAGGCGTTGAGGAGGCTCTGCCGGTAGGTGTAATTCTCACGATTGCGGCGGCAGGAAGCGAGGGCTCGGTGAACTCTGTAATTACTAACGACAAAACGCAGGAAAAGCGCGGCTGCGGCGGCGAGGTTCTGCGTCCGACTTTTGCAATTCTGAATCCGGAACTCACACAAACTTTGCCGCCTTATCAAACTTCGGCAGGTTCAACAGACATCATCGTTCACGTCCTTGAACGGTATTTCTCAAACACAAAAGAAGTGGAAGTCACCGACAGACTATGCGAAGCTATGCTGAAAACCGTTATTTACGAAACTCCGCGCGCCTTGGAAAACCCCGATAATTACGAAGCCCGCGCCAACATTATGTGGGCGGGAATGGTCGCGCATAATAATCTTTGCGGTGTCGGGCGGGAGCAGGACTGGGTGAGTCACGGCATGGAGCACCCGCTTTCAGCATTTTTCAACGCAACGCACGGCGCAGGGCTTGCGGTCATCTGCCCTGCGTGGATGAAGTTTGTGAGCAAGATTAACCCTTTCAAGTTCGAGCAGTTCGCCGAGCGTGTCTGGGACGTTAAGGGTGTTGACGAGGGCATTGCTGCTTTTGAAAAGTTCCTCAAAGCAATCGGTATGCCGTCTTCGATGAAGGAATTCGGAGTTCGGGAAGAGGATATTCCGAAGTTGATTGAACACGTCGGCGTAGGCGAGGAAAAAACTTTTGGGAGTTATGTGAAACTTAATGCAAGCGATACCGAAGAAATTTATAAGTCAGCATTATAGCAAATCTTGTTCCCGCTGTCATAGCAATTCCATATGGAATTGCTATATAGTGCAGCGGCGGATATAAAAGGAGTATAACATGGGATTCATTAAAGGTTTATCTTTCTTTATTTTAAATATCGCGATTTTTGTAATCGCGGTCAGATTTATTTCTCTGCTTCTTGATAAAATCGGTATTTTTAGAGGTATGGAGCGGATTTTCGGGAAACGCGGTAATAATAGCAAAGTTGACATCATTGAAGCCGATGATGTGCAAATTGATGATGTTGATGAATCAGAATAGAAAGGAATTGAAATTTTGGAGGTTTAAGTTTGAAAGAAATCATAACCCTTGTACTGGCTTTATCGCTTGTATTTACCTTGACAGCTTGCGGGGAAGATACCACAACAATGCCGACAAATGAGGGGAACGGCACGACAATAACCCCAAACAATACAACGACAACCCCGACACCCGAAAACGTAATTGACCCATCGAGCGATAACGGTGAAACACCTTTGAGTGATTTTGAATATGAACGCAGGAACGATATGGGATTAATCGGAATGGTAATAATAAAATATTTAGGAAATTCTGAACAAGTAAGAATACCTGTAGAAATTGAAAATGAACCGGTTATAAGAATAGAAAGTGAGTCTTTTGAAGGTTCAAGTGTAATAGATGTATATGTCCCGGAAGGAGTGTTAGGTATTGGTTACAATACTTTTGGGAATTGTACAAAGCTAACCAATATCACCCTCCCCGACAGCTTAATGAGTATTGGCTGGACTGCATTTGATGGTTGTGCGGCGTTAACAAGCGCAACTTTTAGAGGTGTAGTTTACAGTTATGATGATATAGACAACCTATATCAAGTTATCAATGCAGGTTGACAATAAGCATTTCCACCCACACACATAACACGATTATAAACAATATAGTCCTTTAACTTAAAAAGCGTTTCGCTTTTTAAGTTAAAGGGGCTTGCGCTGTTGCGACAGCGCCCGCTGCGCTCACGCAGCGGAAACCCGTTTAAATTGAAA
>JAITFV010000069.1 GCA_031281115.1 Oscillospiraceae bacterium
TGTCCACTTTTTCGTAATATCAACCATCGCAAGATACAACATTTTGAGCAGGCTGTCATCGGTCGGGAATACGCCCTTGTTCTTAGTGACTTTACGGAGCTGACGGTTGAAACCCTCAAAGCATTGCACTTCAAGACCCGAAGCCGCAAGGCGAATCCCGAAGGGCGCAGCTTTCTCCGCAGCGCATACCGCGATTGGTACTTCAAACGGCGTATTCAAGAAATCGAGGGTATAGGAATTGAACGCGACCTTGCAGGCTTGCCTTTTATTCAACCACCCGAAGACGTTGAATTATATGACACAGAAACTAATGCAGCCACCGAGCAGCTTACGAGAGCCGAAACGATTGTGCGTAAAGTCAGACGTGACGAGCACGAAGGCATTGTATTGCCTTTCGGTTGTAAGTTTGAACTCGTCACATCGGGAGGCAAGCGGCAGTTTGACACCAATCAAGCAACTGCCTTGAATCGGCTTCGTGCGTTCCTTGATACAGAAGAGCCGCAGACGGTTCAATGGCTTGCAGGAGTATGGGGCAACCAACAAGCGGCGATTTCTTACCGCGAGCTCCGCGAAATCGCTCTCAATGGTTGGGTGCCGGATAATCGGCTTGAATTATGGCGCAGAGATTATGCCGAATTCGTCAACACAAGGCTCATTCCGCAATGGGAAAGAGCAATGGCGGCAGCCGCAGAGGAAAAACTAAAGCAATTGGCGATTGTAAAAAGACGTGGATTACCGCCGATGATGAACGAGTGTGTCCTTTGTGCGGTGCTATGGACGGCGAGAGCGTGAACATGAACGCTTTCTTCTCAAACGGCGTTAAATTACCGCCGGCGCATCCGCAATGTCGGTGTGCTGTTGCTTATGAGGAAGTATCAGAAAACCTATTGACAAATGATTCTACTCGTGGTATAATTAATACAAACGAGGGTGATAATATGGATGTAACTGAGGCAAATATGGCAGAATCGCGAGAAATGGCGAGCGGACTGCGAAGAAGTCCGGGTCACATTTTGACCGATGAAGAAATCGAAATTTTAAAAAAGGACATTGAAGCTTTACAAGCAGATATTTCCGTTTTTAAGTTCAACAAAGGTCGCAGAACATCATACATTGACGAAAGTGACGAGGTTCGAGTTAAGGGCGATGTTTTTCCCGACATAAATTCAATACACCCAAGAGATTTAATGAGTTCTCGCGCCGTACTTGCTCACGAATATTACGGTCACAGACCGTACAGAAATCTAAGCACTCCATTACCATACGGCAGTTGGAATGATGAATTTCGAGCGAGTTATATGGCAGCACAAAACGCTCCCGGATTATCAAACGAAGATAGGCGATATTTAATTCTTGACGCATTAGAGCGAGCCAAAACCGCAGGCGTAAGTATTACATATAATTCTTTTATAAGGAGGATTTTATATGACTACTAATATTCCTACAATCGACATTACAGATGAAGAGGTTCGTATTCTGCTTAGTACAGAAGACGAGCTTAATACACATGGTAAAACCGATGTTAAATGCCCTCGTTGCGGTGGTTCTGTTGTCATTACTGACTTTGATTCGTCTTATACGATAGGGTGCGAATTCGACTGCGTAAAAGTGGGATTCCGCGGAATTTAATACTAAAGAAATAATAAAAGCTAAACGCTCCGAGAGGGGCGTTTTTCTATTTCCCAAAAAGGAGGTGCCGGCATGAATTATCCATTGAATAATCAATTCATTAAGGCTTTTCGCTGCGGATAAAAGAGCATTATTAGATTTTTCAAGCTCTGCGGAATACTCTCCGATTGATTGTATTTGTTCATCAATCACTGTGGAGTTTACGACTAATTCATTTTTGAGAGTTTCGTTTTCTGTTTTCAAGGCTTCGTTATCAAATTCAAGCTGTATTGCCTTTTGACTTGCTAAAACCTTTTCTTCCTTTATTCTTTGATTTTCTGCTCTGATAGCGTCCATGAGGCAGATGTCGCGGGAGAGTGCTTCAACATCGAACGAATGAGCTTTGACGAGGTGCTTTTTATTGTTCTTTAACCAGTCGGCGCACCAGTTCTCTTTGTTTTCATACGGATTTCCTTCTGCGTAAAGCGGCTCAATTTCCTCGTTGTAGAATCTGCGCGAAACATTAACCCTTGTCAATTTTACGAATTCTTCATGTAACATTTCCTTTTCCTCCTTACCCGCCGCCCTTTGTCAGCTGTCGGTGTGTTTTCTTCTGTCTTAATTATAGCACGTTGCTACGTGCTTGTAAAGACGTAATTTTCAACAAAATTTCACTGCAATTTTTATGCAACATTACACGTTGCAACTTGTATATAAATATGCTATACTAAACCTTGAGGTGATATTATGGCAGTTTCGGATGCTAAGAAAAGGTCAAATGCTAAGTATGACATAAAGAATTATCAGTATATTACATTCAAGGCACAAGCAGGTTCTCGTGATAAAATAAAAATAGCCGCTGAAGTAGCGGGACAAAGTTTGAATGGTTTTATCCGGGACGTGTTGAACAAGGCAGTTTTGGAAGCCACCGGCGAGCCGATGGAAAAAGAAAAACCGAGAGAGTGACTTCTCGGTTTTTTGTTTATAAGATGACCCCCACTTCTGACCCCCATGCACCCCCGAATTTTGATAATTTCAAGCGTTTTTCATGATGTCGATAAATAAATAAAAACCGCTCAAACCTAATGGTTGAGAGGTTTTGATGTATGACCCACCCGCGATTCGAACGCGGGACACCCTGCTTAAAAGGCAGGTGCTCTGCCGACTGAGCTAGTGGGTCAAATATTCACAACAAAAACTATTATATCAGATAAGAACACACTTGTCAACTATTTTTTAAAAAATATTGACAAATCGCACGATTTCGGTTAAAATAAATATAGTAAAATATGGACATGTTAGACTTTTATCTTAATATAGCGCTTTAAATGTGCATTCGTGCGCATCTGTAAGATTCATTCCAAATTTTAACTTAAATCATTATGCGGATGAGAGGAAGAGATATGCAACAGCGTAAAATTATCATTGTCGGCGCGGCAGGGCGTGATTTTCACAACTTCAACACTTTTTACCGGAGCAATCCCGCTTACATGGTAGTCGCCTTCACCGCTGCTCAAATTCCGGACATCGCAGGCCGTAAGTATCCGGCTTCACTTGCGGGTGAGCTGTACCCTGACGGGATTCCGATTTACGGGCAGGATGAACTTGAAAGGCTTATAAAAGAGCTGGAAGCCGACGAATGTGTGTTTTCGTACAGCGATGTGCCGTATGCGAGCGTTATGAATATCGGTGCGATGGTTAATGCTGCAGGTGCAGATTTCACGTTTTTGGGTCATAGGAACACTATGCTTAAAAGCGCCAAGCCCGTCATTGCGGTGGGTGCTATTCGTACCGGCTGCGGCAAGAGTCAGACTTCCCGCCGAATCATTGAAATTTTAATGGAGCACGGCTTAAAAGTTATCGCAATCCGCCACCCGATGCCATACGGCGATATAGAAGAGCAGAAAGTGCAGCGTTTCGCAACTGTTGAAGACCTCGCAAAACATAAGTGTACTATAGAAGAAATGGAAGAGTATGAGCCGCACGTTGTACGCGGGAACGTAATCTATGCAGGTGTTGATTACGAGGCAATTCTGCATGCCGCCGAAAATGACCCCGATGGCTGCGATGTGATTCTTTGGGACGGTGGAAACAACGATTTCCCGTTCTACAAGCCGGATTTAATGGTAACTGTCGTTGACCCGCACCGCCCCGGGCATGAACTTTCGTATTATCCGGGCGAAGTGACGCTGCGAATCGCCGATGTCGTTTGCATCAATAAAATCGACAGCGCAGATTTTGAAAAGATTCAGGAAGTAAGAAAAAATATAGAACTTGTCAATCCGAAAGCAATCGTTGTTGATGCCGCTTCCACCATAAGCGTTGAAAAACCTGAATTAATTAAAGGCAAGCGGGTTCTCGTGGTCGAGGATGGTCCGACGCTTACGCACGGCGAAATGAAAATCGGCGCGGGAATTGTCGCAGTGCGGCGATTCGGCGCAGCAGAAATAGTTGACCCGCGCCCCTTCGCAGTCGGGAAATTAGCCGAAACTTTCAAGATTTATCCCGATGTCGGCTGTGTTTTACCTGCTATGGGTTACGGTGAGGAGCAGATGCGTGATTTACAAGCCACAATCGAAGCCGCCGATTGTGATTCGGTTATAATCGCAACGCCGATTGATTTGGCTCGGGTGGTGAAAATTAACAAGCCTAATGCGCGGGTCGAGTATAGCTTGCAGGAAATCGGGCGACCGGATATGAACGATGTTCTTAAAGATTTTATAAATAAAATCAAGAAATAGCATTTGAAAATTAAAACTCGGGGATAAACTTCCCGAGTTTTGTTATAAATATTTCCAAAAAAGACTTGCAATCGGATACAATATATGGTATAATATTTTTTACGGAGGCTCAAGTCTTGGGAATATCTATCATTGGAGGAGATAGGTTTTCAAAGTTTGTCAGCTTCAGGAAGGAATATTTTAAAGTATGGAAGAATATAAAATAAAATCGAGCATAATAGACTCGGTCAGCTATTACGGCAGAATCATGTTCGTAAAGCTTAAAAATGAAAAATTACTATCGTACAACAGTGTCCCTCAAAACCTTTTTGAGGAGTTTATCAAGGCAGAAGCGCATGACGACTTTTATACAAAAAGAATCATTTCGGCTTTCCCGTCCCGCCGAATGGCATAATTTTTTACACAATAAGGCCTCCTGCGAAACTATCCTCACAACTCAAAGTTACAAATTCCGGCGATGAGATTGAACCTCAGCCCGAAGCGTTTTCTTCTGTTTCGATGATTGACAACCGCAGAAAGCAAAAAATAAAATATCTGAAAAGGGGTTGCAATTTCATATTATTTATGACATAATAACATAGCCGAAAGAGAAAGTCTTTAGACAACAAGCGCTATAGCATGGGATGTGGAAGTTATTTGGCATAAAAAACAGGCAAAGTTTCCATGATTCAAAAATTCGCAGGTGTAGTTCAGTGGTAGAATCCCAGCCTCCAAAGGTGGAGGTAGCGAGTTCGAGCCTCGTCATTCGCTTCGTAAATTAAACGCCTTTAGCAAGGCGTTTTTTCTTTTGTAAAGCGAATTTATGCGACATTATATAGTCCTTTAACTTAAAAAGCGTTTCGCTTTTTAAGTTAAAGGGGCTTGCGCTGTTGCGATAGCGCCCGCTGCGCTCACGCAGCGGAAACCCGTTTAAATTGAAA
>JAITFV010000081.1 GCA_031281115.1 Oscillospiraceae bacterium
AGCGAAAAAGCAAGGAAAAGCCTGCATTTTCGCCGTTACTAAGAATGATGAAGAAAACGCTGACTTCGCGAAAACTCTCGAGGCTATAAAATCGCAGTTCGGCGGTTCTGTTTGTGAACTTACCGACCGCGATACATTGTCGGAGCTTATTGCGGGAACCGATGAAGCGCTCATGGAGAAATTCCTCGAAACCATGGAACTTTCGGATGATGAAATCAGCAAAGGTCTTACAGCCGCGCTCGCGGGCGGCGATGTTATTCCTGTGGTAAAAGCTTCTGCGGTAAGCGGCGAAGGCATTGAGGAGCTGCTTGATTTAATAGTAAACTCATTCCCTTCGCCTGCTGATATTGACGGAGAGCCGTGCGCGGATGGAAAGAAAGCAAAATATGATGATTCCGCACCGCTTTCTGCGTTTGTATTTAAAACAATAGCCGACCCCTTTGTCGGTAAAATGAGCTTTATAAAAATTATCAGCGGTTCTTTGAACCCGAAAACCGAACCGGTAAACACCAGAACCGGCGAACCCGAAAGATTTGGTAAACTGCTTGCTCTTAAAGGCAAGAAGCAAGAGGATTTAACCGAAGCGTTTGCGGGAGATATTGTGGCAATCACGCGACTTAATGCAACGACAGGCGACGCGCTTTGCGCACCGGGCAAAGCTGCGGAATTTACTATGATTGAATTCCCCGTTGCTGTTTTCTTCCAGGCGGTTTCCGCAAAAGGGAAGGGCGATGAAGCTAAAATAAGCGATGCGATTGCTAAAATCCTTGAAGAAGACAGAGTTTTGAACTATGTTAATAACTCTGAGACGCGCCAGCGCGTAATCGGTGGGCTCGGCGACCAGCACCTTAATTACACAATCAGTAAAATGAAAACAAAGTTCGGCGTTGATGTTGAGCTTTCCGAGCCGATTATTGCTTACCGCGAGACGATTCGTAAAAAGGTCACGGGCATCGAAGGCAAGCATAAGAAGCAATCCGGCGGCGCGGGGCAGTTCGGCGTTGTTATTATGGATTTTGAGCCGCACAGCGAAGATGAACTTATTTTTGAAGAAAAAGTTTTCGGCGGCAGCGTACCGAAACAATTCTTCCCCGCCGTTGAAAAAGGGCTTCGCGAAAGCGTTGAACACGGCGTTCTCGCGGGTTATCCTGTTGTAAGACTTAAAGCGACATTAACCGACGGCAAGTATCACCCTGTTGACAGTAAGGAAATCGCATTTGTTCAAGCTGCCCGTCTCGCATTCAAAGACGGCATGAAAGCAGCGTCGCCTTGCCTGTTAGAGCCGATTCTCTCCATGAAAATACTCGTCGGCGACGACAACACCGGCGATGTTATGGGTGTTGTTAATAAGCGGCGCGGTGCTGTCCTCGGCACAAATCCCGTGGGTGAGGGTATGACTGAGGTCGTAGCGGAAATGCCGCAAGCGGAAACTTCGGATTTCGCGCTTGTGATTTTGCAAATGACGAAAGGGCTCGGAAGTTTCACGCAGGAATTCGCGCGGTATCAGGAATTGCCGCAGACGCTTGAGACGGAAGTAATCGCAAACGCGCCGAAAGTGAAGCATGAGGTATAATTAAACAATGAGAAGCGGGGGGTATCCTCGCTTTTCACGCAAGGGAGGTCTTAAGTTTGAAATATAGTCGTTTTAAACGACTATGGTTGCGGTGAAACCGCAACTCGCCGCGTAGCGAGCGAAAATTTAGATTGGATTCATTCCAATCTAAATTTAACTAACTATAAAATACGACTGAAACGGGGAAAACGTTGTTTTCAGTCTTCGTTGGTGAAGAAAGGACTTAATGAAAATATGAAAATAAAAAAATATTTTGCAATAATAGCCGTCGTTTCAACAGCTATAACATTAGGAGGGTGCGTGACAGGAGTTGGTGAGGATATAATTGTTGAAACCGCTCCGACTATTGATGATGGTATACTTATTGAACCCGCCCCGGTTATTGACGAGATTGTAATTACTGAACCCGCTCCGGTTATCGACGAGGTTGTAGTTACTGAACCCGCTCCGGTTATTGACGAGGTTGTAATTACTGAACCCGCCCCCGTCACTTTATGGTTTGGTACTGATTTCATCGATTCTGTTGATTTAAAAAGCGATATAATAAACGTAATCAGTGAATCACAAATAATGAATAGAAACAGTGAAGTCTACGGAAACATTTCAGAACACAGAGTTGCAGAAATAACAGATTTTTATCTTCCGAATATTGAAATCGCCGGCTTTGAATTAATTAATGCGTCAATATACAAAGGCGGATTCGAGTTTTCATATGAAGAAATTGACTCGTTATCATCATATAGACGTGTTCAACTCACAATAATTAGAACGGATGCTCATGAAAATAATCCACCGCCCACAGCATCAATCGAAGACATCGCCAAATTTTTTGGTAATGCAGAAATCAAAGTTAGAACGGATGCTCATGAAAATAATCCACCACCCACAGCATCAATCGAAGGCATCGCCGAATTATTTGGTAATGCAGAAATCAAAGAGGGTTTCGTATATATTAAAGGTTCAAATATGAATGAAATTATGGGGAGATTAGATAAAACATGGTTTCATATATACGTGCCTTCAAGTTTTAGTTTTGAAGATTCTCGCGATATTGCACAACAAGTAATCAATACGGCGGAGTTGGTCGATGTAGCGCATGAGTTAGAAGTTAATACAAGCGGATAACTAAATATTTCGTAAGGGATTGCCAAGATATAAAATTGACAAATCTGACGCAGGGTTTTTGTTGTAAGTATATCTTTCTTTGGTTTGTTGTCAGCTTCACAGGAAGAATAAAAAACTTCAAGATAACAGGAAAAAGAAACACGCAAAAAATCGAACGCAAACATCTGACTTTTCGCACCGGACTAAAGCGGCTTGCTCGAAAAACAATCTGCTACTCAAAGATAATGGAAATGCATATTGTTATGGTTTCCTTATTAATAAATTTTTTAGAGTTTAATATTGATATCAATCATATTGGAGCGCGACCTTATTTCAAAACAGAAGAAGAACTGCTGCTCAAGGCGGGGTTTAAAAGTGTAAGTATCGTTAAACAGTGGGAAAATACAGTGATTTTCTTATGTAATAAATAATGTTGGAGGAAACACATAATGACAAAAGTATATTTTATAAGACACGCAGAATCGGATATTACAATTCGTGACCCCATGACACGCCCGTTGACTGAAAAAGGACTTGCTGACTGTAGCTTGGTAACAGAGTTTTTATATGATAAGAGCATAAACGTAGTATTATCCAGCCCATTCCAACGCGCTGTTGACACAGTCACTGATTTTGCAGTGAAGAATGGCTTTGGAATAGAACTCATTAACGATTTCCGAGAACGCAAAAGCGACAGTAAGGGAAACTGGCGTGATGATTTTGTAGATTTCATGAAACGTCAATGGACTGACTTCAACTACTCATTAACCGATGGCGAGTGTCTTAAAGAAGTTCAAAAGCGGAATATTAACGCATTAAATGATGTTTTAACGCGCTACAAAAATCAAAATATCGTTATCGGAACACACGGCACTGCTCTGTCTACAATTGTAAATTATTATGATAATACATACGGTTTTAAGGATTTTATGGCGATGGTAGATATAATGCCGTGGGTTGTAATAATGGAATTTGTCGGAAATGATTGCGTGAAAATAGAGAAAATCAATTTATTTGAAAGAGTATATCACGAATAATTATAACTTTCAAATAAGGGTAACGGGAATCCTTATTGAAAACAGAAAACTAGAAGAGCCTATCCCAATAATTGTGTAAACCTCCTAAATGGTGTATAATGAAAACAACCATTTAGGAGGATATTTATGCCAAAGTACAAATTAAGCCCGGAAGAACGGGAAGCAGAAAAACAACGCAAGGGCGTATTCCCGACCGATGACAGCCTGCTCAAAATGTTGTATCTTGCGATGGTTGACATTACAAAAAAGTGGACAGGCAAGCGCAGGGATTGGGGACAAATCCACTCACAGCTTGAAATATTCTTCGCCGACAGGCTACCCGATTAAAAATGCGACCGCGAAAAAACGTCGTCGCGCAAGGG
>JAITFV010000138.1 GCA_031281115.1 Oscillospiraceae bacterium
ATATAGTCCTTTAACTTAAAAAGCGTTTCGCTTTTTAAGTTAAAGGGGCTTGCGCTGTTGCGACAGCGCCCGCTGCGCTCACGCAGCGGAAACCCGTTTAAATTGAAACTGTGGAACAATTTTCAATTTAAACGATTATACTACTCTCTTTACGTTATTATACTATAATTCTTTATTCTTGTCAACGTATACGCTTAAATTGAAACTGCTGTATCGGAGGGTAGAGGTCGATATATTCCTCCAGTGTTAATCCCGAGTTTTTAATCTGTTCCGCGACATCAATCCCAACGTAGCGGAAATGCCACGGCTCGTAAATAAAACCTGTAACTTCCTCTTTTCCTTGCGGATAACGTAGAATAAAACCGTATTTCCATGAATTTTCCGCAAGCCAGCGGAATTCCGGCGTTCGCTCAAACTCCTCGGTTACATCGTTATTGTATAAAAACCAATCCGCATTCAGAATATCAACCGCAACCCCGGCGTTATGTTCGCTCGCACCCGGCTGTGCAATTTGTGACGCGGTAAGAATCGTAGCTTCTTCCACGCTGATGCCGTGTTCGTTTATAAGCCGCTCTACATAATTGTTGAAATTCTCAAGCTGCCTCTGCTGTGAGCGGAAGGCAGATACCACGCGCAGAGCGACACCATCGCTTTCAGCGGCTGCGAGCATAGCTGTTGCATAAGGTGCGGCGCGTGAATCTAAATAGAACTCCCGCGAATTCGTAAAATCAATTACCTCAAGTTCCGGTAAATAATCTGCGGGTAGAGGATTATCGTCGTTTATCAGGGAATATGCCCAGTAGAAATGTATATGGGATTCTTCCTGCGGGATAATGCAGAAGCCGTCCTCTACATCGGGAGTATGCGCGAAAATTACCGTAAGTGAAAAAGCAACGGTGGCAATAATTAATATGCAAAGATTCATCAGAAGCAATCGCTTTTGGCTCATGTTTTTTTCCTCCTGTAAGGGGTTCACGCCGCTGCAATAAGTGCAAGAGTAATAAATGGAGTTTGGTATTATTATCGTCAAAAATCAGGAATTATTAAGAATCAGTAAAATTTATTTTATAACTTTACAAAAGTAATAATTCTTGTTATACTATATATAGCTGATTAAATTGAAAACTGCGGGACAATTTTAAGGATAAAGGATTATAAGTTATGGTTTATAAACGCGTAAGAAATGCTATGCTGGCGATGCAGCGGTATTCATGGGAGCAAGGTTTCGCGGCGCAGGCGCTGCTCGAAGCGGGCGAAACCGAACTCTTCGTGGCGATGGCGCACGATGCTGCCGTCAGAATGTGGCAAGACGGGCGGCTCGCGATGATGAACGAAACAGGAATAACTGACTCCGGCGCGAATGGAGAGGCTGTTTGGCGCGCTTATGAAGTTACCGAAAACGAGATTTTTAAAGAATCCGCCGAAAAAATGCTCGAATATCTGATGGTTTACGCGCCTCACACAGAAGACGGCGTGATTTATCACAATGAAGTCAGTTTCCATGAAGGTTTTACTTCTAAGCAAATCTGGTCGGATTCCTGCTATATGGCGCCGCCGTTCCTGGCAGTAATGGGAGAGCTGAACGAGGCGACAAAGCAAATATTCGGGCTTATGAATTACCTCCGCGATGATGAAACGGGTTGCATGTTTCATATTTTCGATGCGGGAACGCAGAAATTCGTGCGGCGTAAACTCTGGGCAACCGGTAACGGCTGGACGTTGCTCGGTGTGGGGAAGGTTCTGAACGAAGCGAAAATCACCGGCGATATAACAGCTTATGAAACGCTCATGCAAACAGGGCAGGAAATATTAGATTGTATGCTGAAATTTCAGCGCGATGACGGACTTTTCCATGACATCTTAGACGAGCCGGAAACTTTTACGGATGGTACATCTGCAATGATGATGGCGGCATTTATATACAGGGGCTTGAAAGAGGGCTGGCTCGCCGGCAGAAATTATAAGCAATATGCTGATAAAGCACGAAAAACTGTCACCAAAAATATAGACGAGTTTGGGATTGTGCGCGGGGTTTGCGGCGCGCCGCTGTTTGATAAGCAGGGGACATCGGCAGAAGCGCAGGCAGCATGGATTATTATGGAGAACTGGGCGAAGAAGTGAAATAAAAATAAACCCGAAATTAAAGTTTCAGGTTTATTTTTTGTAAGATTTTAAATTATCTCTTTTTACGGGCAAATATAACCGCACCTGCCGCCGCAAGAGCGATTGCGGAAGCGACTGCTGCATCGCCGACACCGGCTTTCGCGCCGCCGTCCATGTCACGGAGCATGTCTGACGTAATCGGAAGAGGTGCAACTTCGCCGCCTACTGTGTAAGTAGCGGTAGCTGTAACGCCGCCGGTTTCGCCTGCTTCGGAAATGCCGAGAGCTGCGGGGAGCCCGGGCCCGATGTCAATGACAAAAACTTGCCCTGCGTTCACATCACCATCCCAGGAAGCGGTGATTGTGTAAGTGCCGTCGCCGTTCACAGGTACCGAGAAGTCTGAACCGTCTTTGAATTTCCAGTCAGCACTTGTGCCGAGATACGCTGTGTATGCGCCGTCAGGCATACCGGAGAGCGTGAACGCGATTGATAAATTCTGACCTGCAGGGACATCAATGTCACCTACGCCTGTCGAACCCCATTCGTTGTAAATTTCAATCCGCCAGTAAACATCATCGTTTTCGATAAAACCGAATACAACTGCGCTTGATGTTAATGCGAGTATCCCGAACATAGCGACTGCCACTACGATGCCTAATGCTTTTTTAAGTTTCATTGATTTTTGAACCTCCAAAAATTTGTTTTGTACGCTATTAATCTGCACGTTAAATCGTGCAGATTAATAGCGGCGTTAATATTACTTCTTTTTACGGCTGAATACAACTGCGCCTGCCGCTACGAGAGCAACTGCTGAAGCAACTGCTACGTCGCCGACACCGGCTTTCGCGCCGCCTGCTGAATCATCGCGGATGGGAGCGGGAGCAGCGCCGCTGTCAGCAGCAGGAGCCGTAGCTGTGCCGCCGAGGGTTACAACGCCCGCAGGAGTAACGGTAGCCACGAGGTTACCGGAAGCGTCTAAGAATTCGTATCTGTCGATTCCGTAAGAGCCGACAGTCCAAAGATTGATTCCTACATAGCCGCCGACGGATTCTTTCGCGCCGCCGAGGTCAACTCTGATGGAAGCCTGACCTTCATCAAGGAATATGTCTTTGTTTTGTTCAGTGAAGAGCGAGCCTTCGTTAGCTACGCTTTTCTGAACGTTGCCCTGGTCGCCGAGACCGATGAATACGTTTCCGTCGATTGCACCGTTGCTGTCAGCAACTATGCTTGTGAAGTAGTAAACGATTGTTGCAACGCCGTCGATTTGCTCATCTTCGTCAAGACGGAGTTCAACTTGATTTGCGCTTACTGTAATTGCTAAGCCGCCGACTAATGCGAGGGCCACTAAGGTTGCGAGAATTTTCCTGAGTTTCATTTGTTTCTTTCCTCCAAAAAGTAATTTGATTTACGGTTTCCCGATAAATGTTATTTTCCGAAAATACATTTACATAGAGATAGTATACTAAATATTTCGCTTCTTAACTAACCAAATATTGCTTCACTATTCCCATATATTGCCAATAACGCAAAAAATGCCTGTATTTATGCGATTTTCGGCAATATTAGAAGAAGATTTGCAAAGTTTTACAGGATAGAAATAAAAAACATTAAAAATCCGGAATCGAATCACAAAGCAAAAATCCATAGAATGCTAATTTCGGGTACAAATACCCATCGAACAGAAGCGGATATTTTCTGCCGCCGCCGTCTCTGAAGCTGAGCCATGTATCTCTGTCCGAAAGTCCCCAAACGGTCACATTTCCGATGTTGGCGAGCCCGTTTTCAATACAGAAGCGAACCATGTTGATAAGCCGCCTGTACCTCACCGCAAGCCGCATTAAATCCTCTTCACTGTCAGAATCTAAGTTGATGTCAAGTTCGGTCAGGTGAATTTCCAAACCAAGCCCTGCATATCGCAGCAGTGCTTCTTGAAAATCGACAATGTTCGGGTCGGTTATACCGAGGTGTGATTGCATACCCATGCCGTCTATAAGACCTTTTTCCTGCAAACTCTCAAGTAGAGCTAAAATCGCGATTAACTTATTGGAATGGAAAGTATTAAAATCATTGTAAAAAAGCGCAACATCGGAGTCAGCATGTTTTCTCGCGAAGATAAACGACTGCTCAATGTAATCCGGTCCGACTGTAATATACCACGGATTCGGCTTACCGTCGTGCGTATCGCGGATTTTATTTTCATCCGCGCTGCCGGGGTCAATGGCTTCGTTTACAACATCCCATGCGTAAATTACACCGGGGAAGTTCTCCTGGCAATATTCAAGAACTGCCTTGATATAGTTTTCAAGCCGTTCGAGCATAACTTCACGGCTGACAAATTCCGCGCCGTCCTCGCGTGAGTAGTCTTCCTTGAAGAACCAAAGCGGCGTCTGCTCATGCCAAACAAGCGTATGCCCGCGCATTGCGATATTGTTATCCCGCGCAAAAGCAAGGCACTCGTCAAGAACATCTGTACGGATTGCGGGTGCAGAATTATTCACTTCGAGATTAGCAACACTCGCCGCATGGTCAAGCAGGGACGAAGGCTTCATTTCATTGCCCATAGTTATGCTGTTGAAATGCCGCTTAATAAGCGCGCTTGTATCGGGGTTCCGCAGGTCGGCGAGCGTTATACCCACGCCTGTTTTAAAGTAATCCACATGAGCCTCCCACAGAGATGGCAGTGCGTCGGGCGGGAGAACTTCCTTTATGACACGGTATATGACAACATCGGTAAGCTCAATTGCCGGGAAGATGCCGTCTTCCATTGCCTCGCCGCCCTCAAAGTAAAGAGCGAAGCTCTCAAAAGCTTCCGGCGTAACGAACGAACCTGCGATTTCAACCCATTCGCCCGCAGAAACACGAACACGCGCCGTATTCTCGAAATGTGTGCTTGCCATTTTGATTTCGAGCGAGGCGGCAAGATCTTGCGCAACTTCCCCGCTGTGCTTTATTAACGCGCTGAACTCATAAAGAGTATTCGGGAGAAGCATACCTCCAAGCTCAAGCTTCGGTCCGTTCCAGTTCGCGGTACGCCCGTCGACAGAAAGAAA
>JAITFV010000266.1 GCA_031281115.1 Oscillospiraceae bacterium
CCATTTGACCGCCGTTGGTGCTGTTGCGCGGAAACTTTGCAACATTATTTTTGTTATTCTCCTTGAAAATCGTCATTATGAAGCAATTCCACCAAAGAAATAAATATTTATTCAAAAAGAGGTTGACATTTTATAGCTGGTCTTTCCTGCTCTTGTATTTACCCTTGTAAAAGGGCATAAAAAGTGGACTAAAGTAACAAAGCTCCTTAGCTTTCGTTAACCTTAGTCCTATAATATCGTATTAGCCGATATAAATATTACCGTCCGTCCTTTGCGCGATATCCTGATAAATTGATGTTGTAGTCATATTTTCATTAAGTCCTTTCTTCACCAACGAGGAATGAAAACAACATTTCCCCCGTTTCAGTTGTATTCTGTTTCAAACTTCTTTCCCTATGTCTTCCTTGCACAAGCAAGTTGTAAAACAACGTTTTCCCCGTTTCAGTAATGTTTTGTTTCACAGTTTTTCCTCCTCCTATACTATCGGAATCAGCAACATCGAAGGAAATTCAACTCTGTCGCTCTCAAGGTCGTTTTCGGTAATTATAGCATCCGCACTGGTATTATACCGCTTGGCAATTCCCCATATGTCCTCGCCGTCCTCTGCGTAATAAAGTTTCAATGCGTACTCTGCGCTCTTTTCTTTCGGTTTTTCCCGATTCACCGTTATATCACGGATTACATTGATTGAATTAATCATGTACAAGCAAGCGTTAAGCGATAAATTAACTCTTATATCTACCTTGCTTTCGCCGCTGAGAGTAAATGCTGTCTGCGTCACCTGCAAGTTCGGCTCAATTGAATACTCGGAAGAGAGCATCGGAACCTCGAGCACAAGCTCGAACGGCTCTGATTTTTCTATGAGTGCCGGCATACCGCCGTCAAGCGCCCCAATCGCTTGTATGTTTATCTGCCCGGTAATCGTAAGCTCGCTTGTACCGCGCGCCCGGCAAACTACGTTGCTGACATCACAGCGCGCATCAAAGACTTCCGCAAGGCTCCCTTCAGTGCTCTCAACGGCGCTTCTGAGATTAAACGATTGCATGATAATATGCGGCAGTGTTTCGGCTTTAATCGTTGCAATCGTAAACGAGCTCTCGAATTCCGTAGAGTAAATGTCCGATACAGGCGAAACATTGCTTTCAAGATGCGCGGTGACAGAGCAGTCAAGAGTTAAATCGCAGGCGAAAATCCGCGTTTCTCCCGCTTCGCCGGGTCGCACCTCGAGGTCGCAGTCCATCATCGTGAAATTCACGAAACAAATGTGATTTTCGGTCACGCCCTCCAAATCCATGATTTGACTTACCGGAATCGTTGCTTCCATGACCTCTGTGATGTTAGAACCGCCGTCATCTTCGCTGTCGGAACCGCTTATTATATAAAAGGCTTTGATTTGCGCCTCGCCTTTAACGATTACTTTGTTCGCGATTACTTTAAAATCAGTAACAGCAATATTGGCATCATGGTGAATTATACTGATTGCGCCGGAAACCGACGCGCCTGTTTCTATATCTTCGCGCGAAACAAACTGGCGGGAGGTCATAAGTTTTTCGCCGCAGTAAGACAGCGCGGTTTTCTTAGTCTCAACGCCGAGTCCTTCCGCACCTGTAATCATCTCGGTCTTTCTTGCACAGGTGACTTTAACTTTGCAGCTTACAGCACCGCGAACGTCGATTCTGCGCCCGCTTGTCGCCCGACAGTTGCAATAATCTGTTTTCGGCAGAATAATCACGGTCGCGCTTTCCGCGGGAGCATTTTTAACCAAATCGATTGTCTTTGAGTAAGTGTAGCGCTGTTCAATGCAGTAAATGCGATTGCTCCCCGCTGTAAGGTACAGCACCTTAATATAAACCACACCGTCGCAGAAAAACTGCGAACCCGAAACGCTGTGCGAAATAATCGCCGGCGTAAGGGTGCATTTTAATACTTTAAAAATGTCGGGGTAATAATCCGGCAGAACATAATCAAATTCCACCCCCTGCTCCGTCTGTCCGTCATAAACGACCTCGTTCAGAAAAACAGGCTCTTTGTTGAGATTAAGTTGTAATTCCATTGCGTACCTCCGTTGATTTTGTCTGTTTGAACCTTGTCTACATCAATATATGTGAGGACGAGTGCTTATATGACAAGCCGAATAAAATTAAAATACTATTGATATATTAAGAAGTTTATGCTATACTTTTATTTGTATAGCTGATTAAATTGAAAACACTAAAGTGTTTTCTCGGCAAGCGGCGCTTGCCGCCGTGCCATCAGCACGGACAATCAGCTATGCAGTCAAGTTAAACCGCCTTTGGCGGTTCGCGGCGTATACGTCGCGGGCTAAAAACGCTTTAGCGTTTTTAACTTAACTGGCTATAAATAAAAATCATGAAAGGTCAGATTAATATGTTAGTTAAAAAAACAGTTTCAATAGTTCTTGCGCTGGTTATGCTGCTGAGCATTCTGCCGGTTCAAGCTTACGCGGAGGAGGCAGGCATCATGTCAACAAGCCGTTCAATCGACTACGCCGAAAATATGGGCATAGGCTGGAATCTCGGTAACACCCTTGACGGGCGCGGCGGCGATGACCTCGCCGGCCGGGAAACTTCATGGGGAAACCCCGTGACAACAAGAGAATTTATACAGTCAATCGCAGACAGAGGTTTCGGGCATATCCGCATCCCTTTTACAATCGATGACAGATATGCCGATAACGGCGCGGATACGCCCGTTGGCGAACTGCGCTACGTGATTCATGAAGACTGGCTGAATCGGTACACAGAAGTTGCCGAATGGTCGCTTGAAGCGGGTTTGACAGTAATGATTAACATTCATCACGACTCATGGATTTGGCTCGGCAGAGGCGAGAACAGTTGGGACGGCGATATAAATTCATGGCAGTACCGCAGATTCACCGACCACTGGAAGCAGCTTGCGGCAGCGTTCGCGCATATGCCCGACACGGTCATGTTTGAAACTATTAACGAGCCGGAATTCCATGCCGATGCTCAAAACAGGCTTAATCTTATTAACAGGGCGGCGTTCGACATCATACGCGCTACGCCCGGTAACGAAAGCCGAATCATCGTTATACCCACTGTTAAAACTAATCATGAGTCAGTGAACAGCAGTGCTGCACGTGATTTTATACGCAGCCTGAATGATGAAAACATCATCGCAACCGTGCATTATTACTGTGACTGGGTGTTCGGCGCAAATCTTGGTATAACAATGTTTGATGAGGTCGGTTCAGGGCGCACCGCCAGAGAAGCCGTTGATAGCTTCTACGAAATTATTGACAGATACTTCCTGTCTGAAGGAATCGGCGTAACTGTCGGCGAGTGGGGATTGCTCGCTTATGACGGCGGTACCGACATTCTTCAAACGGGCGAGGAACTTAAATACTACGAATATGTACAGCATTTAGCGAATGAAAACCGCGGCGTAAGCCTGTCTTTCTGGGACAACGGCTCGGGAATCAACCGCCGTGATACGCCGGATTTCGGCTGGCATCAGCCTCGAGTGGGCGCGGTGTTAGAAAATTTCAGTGAGCGTTCTTCTTATTCAACAGGGCTTGATACATTATATTTTACCGAACACCCCGCCGAAGACATTGAAATACCATTAATGCTCAACGGCAATGAATTTATAGGGATTGCAGGTTTAGAAGCAGGTGTTGATTATACATTCAACGAGTTAATGTCAACAGTTATCATATCGGCAGATTTTATTAAAAATGCTTTGCAAGCGGCGGCTGTTACTCCTTTAATTATGCAATTCAGCGCAGGAACGGATTGGGAGCAATATATAGTAAGCCTCGGCACTCCCGAATACGGGCTTGCAGCAGGAACCCGCTCGGCGGGTATCAGCATTCCTGTTAATCTTAACGGCGCGCGCATACGCAATATCGCAGCTGAGCAAAACGGCAGTCAAGTCGGCGGTAATCAATTATGGTGGCGTTATCTGCACAACGGCGAAGCTTTCCGCGTCAGCTACGGGGAAACAAGTTACTTAACACTGCTCGGAAACTTCTTCAGCGATTCCGTGAAAGAAGGGCAGGTTACGCTGAACATTAACTATTTCGACGGCAGCTCGGAAGCTTTAATTATAGACGTGCTTGGTGAAGCGGGCGGTTCGGCGGTGACTACGATTCCCGCGCCCGAACTTCCGCCTATGCCTTTAAACATAACATCGCTTACTTACAACTTCCTGATTGAAAATATTGCAGATGAAGAAAGTCTCCACTTCGAGATGATTGGAGATGTCTGGCCTGCAAACGTAAGCATAATCGAACTCAGCGGTGACGGCGAATACACTGTAACCGCAGAGTTCCCTTCGGGCATTGCGGGAATAATCCACTTAGGTTTCATACGCACCGTATCGGAGAGCGATATTACTTTAACCGTGAATAATATCATTGTAAATAACGATATTACTCTCGCCTTTGACCATGATTTCGTTATACAGGCGGGAAGCGGAAGATATAATACCATGCCGCACCGCTGGACAATGGGAGATGAAATGTTAATCGGTGATGAGCTGTTATATGACGGACGCAGAATTCTTCTTGCCGCTGACGGAGAATATTGGATTGAGTTTTCCGCAGGGGTAGACCCGGGTGAAACAGGAATCTTCGTACTTAATCAGAGAATCGAAAATAGCGGAGATGAAGCTGTTATTGATGAACAGCCGATTGAATCAGACGATGGTGATATAATTGAAACAGCGAGCGAGTCCGGTACGGAACCAAACTCGAATACAGGCATTATAATTGCAATCGCGGCGGGAGTTTTAATTTTGGCGGCGACGGCAGCGGCCGTGCTGCTCCGGAAAAGGAAAAAATAATGAAAAACAACGCAAAAGCCGCAGAAATCATTGATAACATCAACCGCAGCCTCATAGGCAAAAAGCAATCGGCAAAGCTCGCTGTAATAACGCTGCTCTCAGGTGGACATCTGCTCATTGAAGATGTGCCGGGTGTGGGTAAAACCACGCTTGCAAACCTGCTCGCGAAGTCTGTCGGTGTCGGTTTTACGCGGATTCAATTCACGCCCGACACGCTTCCCGGTGACGTTGTCGGCGCATCTGTTTACGACATGAGGAAAGGCGAGTTCCGTTACGCGGAAGGCGCAATTATGAATAATATTGTACTTGTTGATGAAATCAACCGTACATCTCCGAAAACGCAAGCCGCGCTCCTTGAAGCCATGCAGGAGGGTCAGGTTTCCGTGGACGGAACAACATATTCTTTAAAAGAACCGTTTATGTTAGTCGCAACGCAGAACCCTATTGAGTTCATCGGAACTTACAACCTGCCCGAAGCGCAGTTAGACCGTTTTATGATGAAGCTGTCGCTCGGCTACCCCGGGCTTGACGATGAAAAAAAGATGGCACAGGATTTCATCTCCGGCGAATTAGCGCAGAACACAAATGCAGTCATAAGCGCAGAAACTCTCGTTCAAATGCGCGAGGAAGTAAAATCTGTCAAAGTTGCCGATAACGTTGCGGAGTACGTAATAAACCTCGTTTCCTTAACACGGGTGAATCCGCTGCTTTCTCTCGGCGCGAGCCCGCGCGCGACACTTGCGCTTATCAGCGCGGCAAGGGGTGCGGCTTACGTCAGCGGGCGCAATTTCGTCACGCCTGATGATGTACAGGAAATATTGCCGCACGTTCTGCGCCACAGATTAATTTTGACTGTCGAAGCGAAAATTAACAAGAATACACCCGAAAAAATTATAGAAAACGTGAAAAACACTGCGAAAGTTCCGTTATGAAACGAAATAGATTAATTTGCCTTGCTTTTATTGCTGCCGCTGCCGTGTTCGCGAGTTTTTTCGGCGGCGCGTTCAGTTACGCGCTTTTTTACGCGAGCCTCGCTGTTCCGCTGACTTGCTTTGTTTACCTCTTGTTCGTCTTTATACGGCTTAAAATTTATCAGGCCATTGATTCAAAAATCGTTGTAAAAGGCGCTCAAATCGGTTATAAATACATTCTCTCAAACGAAACAACAATACATTTTACAAACATAGAAATAGAATTTCTCGATGATTATTCAAGAGTTGAAATGCCGGAAACTCAAGGCGGCATTTCACTTGCACCTTTTTGCAGAATTGAGGAGGAAACAAATCTTATCTGCCTTTACCGCGGCGAGTATGAGGTAGGCATCAGCGCAGTTATTGTTCGCGATTATTTGGGGCTTTTTGCGCTGCGGCGGGAATATCCCGCTTCCATGAATCTGCGGGTATATCCGCGGATTGTTAAATTGAATTCCCTCGGCGCTCTTTGCTTCGGCGATGATGTAAAGTCGCTGCCGTTCTCTTTGAAGCAAGGACAGGAGCAAGATACAGACCTGCGCGCCTTCACTCTCGGCGACAGCGTCAAAGCGGTAAACTGGAAAGTCTCCGCGAAACACGGCGAGCTTTACACCCGCCGCAGAACAGAACCTCCAAAAGAGAAAATCGTAATTATAATCGATACTTCGCCCGTTGAAGGCGAGAAAAAAATCCCGGCTGAGGATAAAATTTTAGAAGCTGCTTTGGCGATTGCAGATTTTGAACTTATGCGCGGAATTGAAACAGAGATTATTTTTTATGCCGATGTTTTAAGCCGCTTTTTAATTAACAGCCGTGAGGATTTTTCACGGTTTTACGATGCCTGTTTGTCGCTGTCCTTTTCCGGTTACAACACAGCAAAATACTCTGCAGATGCCGCAGTTGAAAATGCTGCCGTGTTAGTTTTAATCACTGCTGACTGCAGAGAGTTTATCCCTGCGCTTTCCCGCGTTTCCGCGTTTATGAACACCTGCGTAATTTTAATCGGCAACCGCGAAAACACCGAGCTTTCCGCATTGCGCGAAAGTCTTGGCAAAACCGCGCTCGTGCATATTCCGGACGATACCGAAGCAGGCGGCGTTTTAGAGCGGGGTATCTTATGAATAACATAAATTTCAAGACCGTTTACGAAAAATATGCTGTTCGCTTAATGTCTGCAATCTGTCTTTGTGCGGGTTTTTCATTGTATTTTAACTCCCTGCTGAACACAGAACTCTCCGGTGCAGTTTTGTTTTTCGCCGCTGTAATCTCTGCGGCGCTTTTTGCCGTTTTCAACTTTTATAATAAAAAATTGATGTTTTACACTGTGATTTTGCTGTTTGCGGTATTGATAGTTTCGCTTGTTTTACTGCTTGAAATCCCTGTTGCGGATTCGTTCAACTGGCTTTTTTACTCGCGCAGCCCCCTTGCCGAACATGCGCTGACCTACTCGCTTATTTCGCAGATTATTCTTCTTTTCGCGGCAGTCGGCGTTACGTTCTGCCTGCTGTATTTCAAATACGCCAGACTCGCGGCAGGAGCGGGGCTTTTAACTTTTTGCATTATAATGGCAGTCTTTGAAAGAAGCGCGGGTTTTGCGCCGATTCTGCTGTTCTTTTCATTTATTTTCACGGTTCTGCACGAATGGCTGCTAATACTGTTTCCCCAATCCCCAATTTCATTGGGGATTGGTATAAGCAGGAAAACCGCGCTCACATATCTGCTGCCGTTTATGATAATTGCAGGGTTCATTACTGCGATTCTACCGTCGAGGCAGGAGCCAATCAGGTGGGATTTCGTGAGGAATATAATTAAGGAAGTGCAGAATATTGTAACCACTATAGGCGAGCAAATTTCCATATCGCTGGGCAGCAGAGATTATGAATTTAGTATCAGTATGACCGGCTACAGCGACTTAGGCAATATCGGCGGCGCAATAGCCGATTCTGATAAGCTCGCGGTACGAATTACAAATCATACTGACGCGGCGAGTCATATTTTTCTCACGGGTTCGGTTATGGATTATTACACGGGACGCGGCTGGATACGTACAAACAACTTCAATCATTACCCCATGCCCGAATATAAACTCGATGTTTTAGAGTTTGTGCTTGCGCTGCATTACGGCGGGGTTTTCGACGAAAGCGATAAAGACGAAAACGCGCTCGGCGAAATCTTTGCGGTACGCGAAATCGGCATTGAATACCTCGGTTCGCGCACGAGAACAATGTTCCATGTTTCAAAAATGATGCAGGTCGCTGTTCCCGGTTCGTACAGGACTGACACAAGCGGTTCAAGTCTGTTTTTCGAGCGGTCAGCAGGTGCAGGAACCGCTTATCGTGTAATTTATGCAGATTTTAATTACAACAGCGAAGTATTTACTGACCTGCTTGAAAACAGTATTCATCGCGCTCATGACATTGAATCCCGTCGGCTTGAACAGCTCATTTCTGCGCATTTCTCCGGGGTTTCATTCGGGAGAATTCCGGAGAATTACGCGCAGATTCTTGAAGTGCGGCGCAGAGAAATACACAGTGTTTATACGCAGCTGCCGGACAGCGTTCCCGAAAGGGTTTACGCGCTCGCCCGTGAAATAACAGCGGATTATGACAGCGATTATCTCAAGATGTCTGCGCTTGAGCAATTCTTGTCAAGCAATTATACCTACACTAAAACCCCGCAGGTTTCGCTTGATGATGGCGATTTCGCCGATTCGTTTTTGTTTGAAATGCAGGAAGGTTTTTGCACTTATTTCGCGACTGCCGCCGCTGTTCTCGGCAGGGCGGCGGGAATCCCCACCCGGTATGTTCAGGGATATTCTGCTCCCGCGGGTACAACTGCGAACTTCCAAAGCTGGAGCATACCCGAAAACACTGCTCACGCTTGGGTTGAAGCGTATATTGACGGTGCGGGTTGGGTTCCGTTTGAGCCGTCGCCGACATTTTCCGAGGCGCGTTATGGTGAGTGGATTAACCGGCGGATTACAGCTTCAACCCCCGCAATCCCTGCAGCACCGCAAACCCGCCCCGGTACTGCACCGAGCACCCCCGCTTCAATCGACAGCCTTGAAAGCGTAGAGCCGGACGACGGGCTTCAAAGCATTTATCTGTTTATTTTTATTATCGGAACCGCGATAATTATAGTCGCTTTTTTAGCTGTTTTCATCGGGATTTACACAGCGGCATGGCGCGCAAGAAAAAAGTACAAAACTTCTTCGCCCGCCCAAAGACTCCTCATGGATTATAAAACAATTCTGCTTCTGCTTGAATTATCGGGCAATGAAAAAATCCCGCATGAAACCGCGAAACTTTTCGCTTTGAGAATGAATGATGAAACATTTATAAAGATTACAGATTCGTTTGAGAAAGTACGATACGGCGGCGAAAATATCAGCGCCGAGGAAGCAGGCATCGCCGCAGATTTCAAGGAATCACTTTTGAAACAGGCGAAAAAAATACGGGGAAAGCTGAATTATTTTCTGTACTTGATAAAATTACGTTAGGAATTGCCGAGAAATAAACTTGACAATCCCTTAATTAACCATCCTCCTGCGCTTTTAATCCTTCTATTATGTCAAGTTTACCGATGTGCCTTGATGTAATTATTACCATAACCGCAGTAACACTAATCACAGCTAACGCAGAAACAGCATGACTGAGCGGTTCGATTTTTGCTGCAATTACAAAATTACTGCTTGAAAATTCGCCTTTTATTGCCTCAAGCAGTAAATATCCGCCGGCAAACCCAAGCGGAAGCGCAAACGTGAGCTGCATGAGCGTTTCTTTTATATGCGCTAAAAGTATGCTTTTATGCGGATAACCCATTACGCCCATAAACATATATTCGTATTCACGCGCCGAAAGATTAATTAGTCCGACCGCATAAAGCACGGTGAATCCGAGGATTACCGAGCAAAGAATCATAAACCAAATTAGCACTTCCATGCTTTCCATAATCGAATCGAAGCTTGTTTTGTCATCATCAACAGTAGCGAAATCAATATTATTTGTTATGAGAAAATCGGTGAGCTCGCTCATGTTTCCGCTTCTTCCGTAGAGTGTGTTGTAAACCGGCGGAATTTCATCGGAAAGCGCCGCGATATAATCATAACCGGTATAGATTGTAAGCCCGAGATGCTGCGGAGTGATTGTAGAAATTACAGCGTCATAACCGTATATTTCGAGTATATCACCGACCCCGACATTCCAAATCTGCGCGAAATATTCAGGAACTATTACACCGTTTTGCAGTTCTGAATTTGGAATTTTTACCATATCGAAATTGTTTTCAACAATCGCAAGCATATAATTTTCACCGCGGATTTCAATATGCAAAACCAGCGCTTTACTGCTTTCACCGATACGCTCGGAAGCAGGATGCTCAAAGCTGAGCGGAAGCGGATTAAAGCTGATAATTACATCATAATTCGCGAAGTCGTTGAAATACCGGGATTGTGTTTCGGCAATAGAATCATTGAATCCGAACGAAAACGCAAGCAGAGCGTATGAGCCTGTCATGCCGAGCACAACTGCGAAAAAACGGCTTTTGTTGCGCAGAGAGTTTTTCAGGGCGTAACGGGTATTGAAGTTCATCTTTGATGAAGCGGGCAACGTGTTTCTCCGTCTGCCTTTCGGGATGCGGGAGCGGAGCGCGTATGCCGGAAGCAGCGGTAATATGCGAACGAGTGCAATCATTCCCGAAACCGCGCACAGCAATATACTAACAATAATCGCTGCAGCCCATAAGAGCGGCTCAAACGCAAAACTCAGCGCCGGGACTACAAACATTGAGGATAATATAGTTATTATTTTGTCAGTTGCAAACACTCCCGCAAAACAGCCGAGCAGCGCGCCGACAGCGGCAGTTATGCAAAACTGTGACAAATACATCCCGATGATTTTTTTGTCACACATTCCCAGTGCCTTCATAATGCCGATTTGTTTCTTATCTTTCTGAATAGTTCTCGTAAGTATAACGTAAATCACAACAGCAATTAACACCGCGAAAACAAGCGGGAAAATCATCGCAAAGCTGCACAGTTCATCTAAATCGTTGCGGTATAAAATATGATTAATCTGGTCTTTCCGCGTGACCGTGCGGAACGTTCCGTCCGGTGCTAAGACTTCGCTGTCGGCGAGCACCGCGATTTCATTGTATCCGCCGGGAAAGAAGTCCGGCGTAACATATACAACAGCGAAGCGGCTTGCCTTTGCCATCACCGTGCGCTCGTTTTGAACCATGTAAATATATTCGGGATTTGCAACAAGCCCGGTAATTGTAAGTGAATTTTCACCAAGGTTTATACTGCCGTATCCCGAAACTCCATCTTTGGCGGAGTTCGGTATAAAATTCATGGCATCGGCGTTACGTTTCAAAATCACGCACTCATTTGCGTTTTCCGGCAGTCTGCCTTCGTAGATATATGGAATATTAATTCCGTCCGTCAGTGAAATTACACGGAAAACCCGCTCAAGTTCCCCCCCCTGCCTAAAATCACGCACATTTCTTCCCGCAGCTAACCTGACGCCGTCCTGCTCCGAAAGCAGCCTCACGCTTTCATCTGTAAACTGCCCATAAAAAGTAACATCAGCATAAGCGTGTTCAAATATGTACTGCTCTGCTGTTTCTTCAAGCTGCCATGCAATCGTGAACAGCGTAATAAAAAAGCAGACCCCGACAGCAAGCAGCAAAACTAATCCTAATAATTGCGGAATCTGTGAGCGCATTTTCCGCACAGTTAATTTTAAAATTATCACCATACCACCTCCGACGGGGAAAGCGGCGCGGGATTTTCGTTTATACGCTGCACTCCGCCATTTCTCAGAGTAATTACGATATCTGCAATTTTTGCAATTTCCTGATTATGCGTGATGAGCAGTACCGATGATTTTTGCCGGTGGTGTACTTTTTTCAAAGCTTCCAAAACTATAATCCCCGTGTTAAAATCAAGTGCGCCGGTAGGTTCGTCGCATAACAGGACTTTCGGATTCTTCGCGATTGCGCGGGCGATTGAAACGCGCTGCTGCTCACCTCCGGAAAGTTCAGCCGGATAATGGTTCATACGCTCCGATAATCCGACAATGCTCAAAGCGTTTTCGGCATCCTTTCGGGAAAGTCCCGCAAGCTCGGTGGAAAATTCTACGTTTTCAAGAGCGGTTAAATCCGGCAAAAGATTATAACTTTGAAATACAAAGCCGATATTTTCGCTACGGAAGCGTGTCATTTTATGCTTGCTGAAGGCAGTTATGTCGGTGTCAAAAAAGTTAATTATACCCGAAGTCGGCTTGTCCATACAGCCGAGCATATTAAGCAGCGTGGACTTCCCCGAACCGGACGCACCGAGAATTACTGCGAATTTTCCCTCGGGAATAGTTAAATTGATTTGGTTAAGAGCAGTCACTTTTGCGCCCCCCTCACCATATTCCTTCGTTAAATCGGTAATCGTAAACAGATTCATATTTGCTTCTCCTTTTTGATGTATTGGTTGTTCATGCGTTCAACTATTACGGTAAAAAAACTCTGCCCCTACCCGTTTATAGCCAGTTAAGTTAAAAACGCTTTAGCGTTTTTAACCCGCGGCTTGCGAGCCGCAGGCGCTGTTGCAACAGCGCCATCCCTTATTGGATTTCAGTATCAGTATAAATATGCTCAAACCCAATCTTGAAAATGTTTCTCACGTGCTCATCGGTGAGCGAATAGTAAACAACTTTCCCTGTCTTTTCATATTTTACAAAGTTGCAGAGCCGCAGGGATTTAAGCTGATGCGAGATTGCTGATTTTGTCATTCCGAGCAGCACCGCTAAATCGCACACACACATGGTTTCGCAGGACAGCGCCCACAGAATTTTCAAGCGTGTATTATCAGCGAAGAGTTTATAAAGATTTGCAAGATTATACAAGCTTTCGTTGTCCGGCATGGCTTTACGGACACGGTTCACCACATCTTCATGGATTACGCCGCAATCGCACAGGGAGTCAGAGTTCATATTTCGGTTATTGAACATAAATTCTAAGCCCTTTCTTCGCTTGATATGTCTATATAGTTGAACACATGTTCAACTATATTATAGCAACTAACTTCTCCGTTGTCAAGAGGTTTTCAAAATATTTTTTTAAGAACCTGTATTATAGTCGTTTAAAACGACTATGGCTGCGGTGAAACCGCAACTCGCCGCGTAGCGAGCGAAAATTTAGATTGGATTCATTCCAATCTAAATTTAACTAACTATAATACTGTTATCCATTTAAGAAACGGCAAATTTATCCTATGTTCGGATAAAATTCATGAATCCATTTATGCTTGCCTGAGTGGTTAAACTGAACTTTATTACAGGGAATCCACTTCCCTGTAGTTATCTTCTCCACTAAATGCCACCGCCCGACACACTCATCCGTATTATAGCAGGAGCAGAATTTCAACAAACTCCCTTGGCAGATTGCTTTACATTTGACTCTTACGTGCGAGCGCGATTCTTCGTGCCGTATAAACTCATAAGGCTGTTCGGGTATGAAGTAGCACTCGCTGTCACGCTTCCCAAGCGTTCCTAATGTTATATCTTTTATACCGCTCAAATTTAACACCCCATCGTTTTTTATCACTATAGATATATTATAACAATTATAATTCTAAATGTAAACAGGTTTTTAATAAATATTTTGTTAGTCGTTTTTCAAGACAGGTCTAATAAAACCACAAACCCACGAGCAGCCCGCTTAAAATAAACAGCGTTAAATCCCCTGCCAGTGCCGCGGGAAGCGCGTGGCGGGTCTTTCGTACTTTTGTGGCGGCGAAGTAGACAGCGATTACATAAAACGTTGTTTCGCTGCTGCCGAGGATTACGCTCGCCACCCGCCCCGCAAAGCTGTCTGCACCTGTTTGCCCGAGCACCGACTCAAAAATAGCCACCGAACCGCTCCCCGAGAAAGGGCGCATAATTACAAGCGGCGTAACCTCACCCGGAAACCCGAGAAAATCCGTCACCGGCGAGAGCAGCGCTGAAATAAGTGCCAGCCCGCCTGAAGCGCGGAACATTCCCACAGATAATACAAGCGCAAACAATGCGGGGAAAACGTCATAAACAGTGTGTAATCCTTCTTTTACGCCGTGGGTAAATTCAGAAAAAACATCGGTTTTCTTACACAGCCCGAAAATTAGCACAAAAACAAATATAACAGGTACCGCGAAATCGGAAACTCTCATTTTGCACCTCCGTCAGCAGGTTTTACGGTCTGACAGTGCCGTTTGCCTCTGCTGCCCAGCAGTTTCGCTATCGTCACCGCAACAGTCACCGCTGCGAGGGAGCAAATCCACACTACCGGAAGAATTTCCATAGGAGCGGCTGAACCATGTTTGAGGCGGATGGCGGCAGCTGTAGTGGGGATAAGTTGGAGTGAAGCCGTATTAATCACTACAAAAAGCACCATATTATTCGTTGCGCGCTCAGGATTTAAGACGCCTTCTTCCTTCTCAAGTTCACGCATTGCCGCAATCCCGAACGGCGTAGAGGCATTGCCCAGCCCCAGCAGATTTGCGGTTATATTAAGTACTATAAATCCAATCGCCTTGCCGTTTGGGTTTATTCCTTTAAAAAGCCGTACCAGTACAGGCTTGAATGCCTTTGCGAGCAGGTTTGCAAGCCCCGAAGTCTGCGCTACCCGCATAATCCCGCTCCACAGGCAAATCACCGCGCAAAGCGTCAGGCAGAGCGTAACGGCGTTTGCGGCTTCAGAAAGCGCGGCATCGGACACCGCTGCCACATCACCGTTTATTATGCCGAAAACAAGCGAAAAAAATAAAAGCCCCGCGAAAACCCACTTCATCATAAATTTATGCCCCTCTTTGCGCTCCTGTCCGTTTTGATGGCACGGCGGCAAGCGCCGCTTGCCGAGAAAACACTTTAGTGTTTTCAATTTAATCAGCTATATTAGGATTATATTCAAACCGAAGGAGGTTTAAAACATGGCAAGGGATAAATGGATAAGGGATTGACAAGTTTATTTCTTGACAATTCCTAAGGGTTCCGCGCTGTTGCAAAAAAAAAAAAAAAAAAAAACGGGAAGGTCTTAAACCTTCCCGAAAAGCTCTCTGAGTCCTTTATTTTTTTTAAGCGGCTGAACGACAATGTGCGCGATTTTAAAATCAATCATGCTGTGAATAACCGTGCCAAGCCCTACCAACAGCAGAACGGATACAAGCCAGCCTTTTTCATAATACGCCTCGCCGACACTCAAGGTAATATAAAACGCGCTTACTACAGCTACTTCAATCGCGGCGTGAATAAGCCCTATACAGGCAGAGACTCCCCAAAACTTCTTCTCGGTTAATCTGCCTTTCGAGAACTTGTGCAGAAAAAGCGAACCTGCTGCTGCAAAAATTATATGAGAAGCCGCCCTAAGCACAATTATAATCGGAAATCCGCCTAAAAAGAATCCCAGCGTTGTCCCTACGCAGACAGATATTGCAACACTCGGCGAGATAAACACAGCAACAAAGATTGCAACATGGCTCGCCAGCGTAAACGAAGCCGGTTCCAATACGATTTTGAGCGGCGAAAACATTGGAATTACTATGCCGACCGCAATAAGCAGCCCCGATATGGTTATCTTCAGTATGTGATTGTTTTTCACTTGCTCATTTTCTCCTTGCCCAGCTTTCTCAAAATCACCATCAGCACTATTGCCGCTGCCGAGCAGCAGGAAGCAATTATAAACGCGGGGAACATCTCGCTGACTACGATATAACCGTCATCGCCCCTTGCTCTTTTCGCGAAATACCCTGCAATCTGCGAGGCTACGTTCGAGCCTATTCCGAAGCCGAGGAGTACGAATCCGTAGTTCGCGGCAACATGCTTCACGCCGAAGAGGTCAGCGGTGAGCGCGGGGAAGTTGCTGAAAATCCCGCCGTAAAAAAGCCCGATAAGCGCTATCAAAATAAATACCAATAATCCGTTTACAGTATTAACTAAAAGCGGTAAAATTACATTTCCCGAAAGCAGAATAAAAATTACTTTATTGCGCCCGAGCTTATCGGAAATCATACCCCATGTGAGCCGCCCGAGCGAGTTAAACATCGTGACCGCCATAACGCCGAGCGCCGCAAGCCCCATGCCGAAAATTACAGTTTCGTTAAGCCCTGCTTCCGTTACTCTGACTTCCGCAATCGGTCTCGCAAAATTAATCATCATTACGCCGCCTATACAAGCGAGCATATAAGTGCATACAATTAAATAAAACTGCGGTGTTTTCAGCATTTCCGAGGGAGAATATTGCTTTTTTGTTACAGCGGCGGTTGCAGCCGCGAGCTTTGCTTTGTCCTCGCCGTGCGGGCTGTGCAGAAAATACGAACCCGCCGAACATACGACAACGAAAATAATACTTAAAACAACAAACGTACCCTGCTCACCCTCGCCGACGCCGCCGAAAGCTTCTATCAGTTTTTCAACGAGCGGGGTCAGCACCACTCCGCCGAAACCGAGCGAAGCTACGATGATGCCCGTCACCAAGCCCCTTTTGTGCGGATACCATTTTTGAGCACAGGCGATGGTGGTCGAGTACGTAAAGCCCATACCCATGCCGCCTATGACGCCATAGGTAATCCACAGCATCCACGGATAATCAGCCGTCACCAAAGACGAGAGAAAAAATCCCGCCGCTAAAATTAAACCGCCGATAAAAACAACGATGCGGGTGCTGTGCTTCGCCGCAAGCTTACCGCCGACGATACTTCCAATCGTCATCATTAAAAGCAAAAGCGAAAATGCAAGGCTCGCGCCTCTGTCGTCACCGCTGAAAATAGTTCGCGCAATGCCGTTTTGAAATACGCTCCATATATATGCTACGCCAAGCGTAATTTGAATAGCTACTGCCGCTAATATAGTTTTGATTCCTTGATTCTTAGTCATTTTAATTTTTCCTTATCATTTGCAGCAAATTGCATAAGCATTGAAATATATTCGATTAACTTTAAAATATTACATTTTAAGTTTAAAGGACTACACTGCTTCACAATAGGTAATATTAGCATAAAACCGATAGCTTGTCAAGGTTTTGGTCTGCATTTCGGCAAAACATGAAAAATCCCGCGGATTTTACCGCGGGATTTGTTTAATTAGGCAGTTTATGCCGCGATTTGCGAATTCGCCATACTCAAACTCGTAGGGTCGCTGTAATCCTGCACCCTCGTATACTCCTCAACCCCGTGTTCCTGGGCGGGAGTGAGCCTTGAATTTGAAGCTTCTTCTACTCTTTCATACGAAGTTTGTACTGTTGCGCTTTCGGCTACGCGCTCTTCAACACGGGCTTCCTGCGTCTGCGTTACGGTGTGTGTTCCGAGCGCGCTCTGCGTATCACTCAAGCCCTGCGGGTTCAGCGAATTCTGCGCACTGAACTCGAACGGTGAACTTGACGGCTGTGCCATTTCTTCTACTGCTTCGTGAACCTGCTGAGATTGTGCTTGTGTTTCTAACTGCACCCGCTGTTCCTGCCGTGCCTGAAATTCTGCAAGGGTCATCTGCGGTTCACCGGTCGCCGGTGCGCCTGTTTGAAACTCTTCAATTGTAAATGTCTGCATATTCTGCACAGCCACAGGCAACGGCTCGGCAAAGCTGTTCTTCATCAGATTAATCGCCGCGAAATCCGGTTTTTCGCCTGCCGGTTCGTACCTTTCAACCGGTTGAAAGGTTTCTGCATAATCAGCTTGCAGATAATTCTGCGTTTCGCGCTGCGCAATGCTGACGGTATTTACCTGCCTGACTTCGTCAATCGGAGCAAAATAATTGCTTCCGGCATGAACGCCCACAGCGTTTAAATTCCCAATCGTCATATTTTCCGCCCTCCTTTCCGTAAAGGTTGTATTACTCATGCACCTGACACTCGACGTTTTTTACTTTCAAGTGCAAAGGTAATGATACAAATAAAGACAATTTCACACTTTAATTATAATATACTTATAAGGGAAATGTGTGAACATTTTGTAAACTTTTTCATGTTTTGGCAAATTATTTCAATATTTTCGCGGATTTTCAATACTTTAAAAGGATTGACAAGATAGTAAATTTATGGTAGAGTGAAAGTAAGCGTGTAAAAATTACCGCATTTTTCTGCTTAGAGGAGATATATTATTTTATGGATTTGGTGAGATACCGACCGATTTTTCAGCTTTTTGACTGGTTTGCAGGAAACACTACAGCGGCGAATGTTTTAATCTCGTTTTTCGCTGCCGGCGTAATGATATTTATGATTTTTCCCGTGCGTGAATATGCTTGCGGTATGATGGCGAAGTGCCTCGGCGACGACACAGCGGAGCGGCAGGGGCGGCTGACGCTTAACCCGTTTGCCCACATAGACCCGCTGGGTTCGCTTATGCTGCTGCTTTTTCCGCTCGGCTGGTCGAAACCTATGCCGATTAATCCCGGACGCTGCAATAAAGTCAGCGGAAAAACCGCAATGCTGCTGATAACGCTTGCGGGTCCTGCGGCGCTTATAATTGTGGCTTATATCTTCATGATTATTTTCAAGTTGCTGTTAATCAATATGGCTAACGAAGCAATGGCGTATTCAGTGATTGCTGTCAGTCTTATTGTGCAAATCTGCGCATTTATCGCGGTATTGAACTTACTGCCGATTCCGCCGCTTGCCGGTTCGAGAATCCTGTTTTTCTTCTTAAAACCCCGGCAGATGTATAAAATAATGGAGCACCAGAGAATCATTACAATGGTTTTCTTTGTTTTGCTTTTTATCCCGAATTCGCCGCTGATGTGGTTAATTCAGCAGCTTGCTTTTTATCTGCTTTCAGCTCTTAATTTTCTTTCGGGATTTATCCGGTGACGGCGCTTAGCTTTAAAACCGAGGTTTTTGAAGGCCCGCTTGACCTTATGCTGACGCTGATTGCGAAGCATAAACTCAGCATAACCGATATAAAGATTTCAGTACTTTTGGAGCAATTTCTGCTCTACTTGGACACAATGCGGGAAGCTGATATAGAAATTGCGGGCGAGTTTTTAGAAATGGCGGCGCGGCTTATTTATATGAAGAGCGCGGCGCTGTTGCCGAAGCACGAACTCGAAGAACTCAAAAAAGAGCTTCAGCACTCGCTTGAAGAATATGCGCGCTATAAGAAAGCGGCGGCAAGGTTCGCGGAACTGTATAACGGCGATAATATTTTTACACGCAAACCCGAAGAACTGCCCGTTGATAATGAGTACCGCGGATTTCATAGTATTGATGAGCTTTTAAGCGCGCTCGGAGCGATAATTGTTAAGGAGCGTCTCGCCGCGATGCCGCCGCCCGTAATACCCGCGATGACGCATAAATACGTAAGTGTCTTTTCAAAAATAGTTTTTATATTGAAGCAAATCAGGCACGGCGGGGAATTCAGGCTCGCGGAGCTTTACGCGGGACAGACGCGCACAGAAAAAGTCGCGGTGTTTCTTGCGCTGTTAGAATTATCGGCTTACGGTCGCGTCAGGTTTTCGGATGACGATGAAGTAATAACAATTAATAGTTAGTAATTAATAATTAATAATTATGAAGTTCGCTGCAAAGCGGCGCAACGATTATTAACCGGAGATTATATGGAACTACAAGAAGGTATTGCTATAACCGAAGCTATACTGTTCGCGGCAGGCGAGCCGGTAAGCGTTGACAGGCTTTCCGAAGCCGCCGGAATCGACCCTGAAACAGCCGTGAAGCTCATCGGGCAGCTTGAGAGAAAATATAACGTTTCCGACAGCGGGCTGCGGATTATACGCCTTGAAGACAGCTATCAGATTACAACCCGCACGGAATACGCGCCTTTCATAAAAACCGCGCTCGAAATAAGAAGAAACGCGCCGCTTTCACAAGCCGCGCTTGAAGTTTTAGCGGTTATCGCATACAACCAGCCGGTGACAAAGGCTTATGTTGAGCAGGTTCGCGGCGTAGACAGCAACAGCGTGGTTAATACGCTCGCGGAGCGCGGGCTTGTCGAAGAGGCGGGACGGCTTGACCTGCCGGGGCGCCCGGTGACTTACAGGACAACACAGACGTTCCTGCGCTCGTTCGGTTTAAATGAAATCGGGCAGCTCCCGCCTTTCCCCGACGAAGAAGGGCAGATGCGGCTTGATACCCGGTACGAAGAACGCGAGGATTATGAAGCGGGCGAGGAACAGGAAAAATGATTGCTCTGATTATTTTAGGTGCAGTATTGCTGTTGATTGCGGTTTTAATGTCGCTGCCGCTTGTTTTCGTGATAGATTATGAAAAAGAAGCGGAGATAAAAATACGCTTGTTATTTTTTAATCTGTTTGAGGAAAAAGAACCGAAGAAGCAAAAGCGGCGTAAACGCGCAAAGAAGAAGTTAGTAAAATACAAAAAAGCAAAAGCAGCGCATATGCAAAGAACAAACGACATAACTACAGCCCCGAACGCGAAAAAAGAAAAAAGCATCGTAAAAGATATACCGGATTTAGACATAAAAATGCTTAAAATGCTCATCGGCGGCATGGCGCACCCGATTAAAAGGCTAATCAGGAAAATTAAAATCACGGAGCTCAGCATAAACAGCGTTGTCGGCGGCTCCGATGCAGCGAAGACGGCGATTAACTACGGGTTGCAAAACGCTGCAGTTCATTCGGCAGTCGCGTGGGTTGGTTCAATTTCAAACGTGAAAGTCGAAAATATTAATATTCAAGCGGATTTTATGCGGGAAGATTCAAAACTTGCACTGCATTGCAAAGTTAAAATAAAATCAGGTACGGTGCTTATTTGTCTGCTTGCATTTATGTTCAGGATAGCGAGCTTAAACGGCAATGGTAACGGGAATCACAAAAAGCCGCAATATCAGAGCAGAAGCGGCGGAATCGGTAAAACAATCAGAATCGTTATGGATTGATGTGCAGCTAATTTATATAATGGGTAGGGAACGGATTAATCCGTTCCGCATAAAATCCTGCATTATGCCACAATCGGAACGCATAAATGCGTTCCCTACAGATTTATATTATAAGCACTATTGTAATATCAACGCAAATATAAATTTTAAAACCGAAAAACAGCGAAAGGAATTATAAAATGGCAGACAATTTAAAAGGGTTGCTTAGCTCCTCAATGGAGAAAATACGCGATTTGGTCGATGTCAACGCGATTATCGGCGACCCGATTACCTCGCCCGACGGGACGCTCATAATCCCGATTTCAAAGGTGACGTTCGGGTTTGTCTCGGGCGGCTCTGACATTCCGGCGAAAGCGCCGAACGACGTTTTCGCGGGCGGCGCGGGCGCGGGTGTTACGATTAAACCGCAGGCGTTCATAGTCATTAAAACCGATGGCGATGTAAAACTGCTTGAAGTCGGCGCAGACAGCGGTTTTATCGACGGGCTTATTACCGGTGTGCCTGATTTAATCAATAAAGTTAAAGATGTTTTCGGTAAAAGTAAAGAAGAGTAATAAGTATGTCCGGCAATTTCACAGCATAAAATGGACTAAAACCCGAAAGGAATGTCCCGACTGTGAAAATAAATTCTTTTATTATTTCTTTAACCCTGCTTCTTACACTTGCACCAATCTGCACTATTCAGGCAACGGCGGCTGAACCGTCCCCGCTTGAAATCTCCGCCCGTTCTGCAATTTTAATCAACGCGGATACGGGCGCTGTCATTGTTGAGAAGAACTCGCTTGAACGCCGCGCAATGGCAAGCACCACAAAAATAATGTCTGCACTGTTAACGCTTGAAGCCGGTGACCTTGAACGGCAATTCACGGTTGATTCAATGGCAATCCGCATTGAAGGTTCGTCAATGGGGCTTCGTGAGGGTGATATAGTCACAAGAAGGATACTAACGGCAGGCATGCTGCTGCCCTCGGGCAACGATGCGTCACAGGCGGCGGCAGTAAGCGTTTCGGGGAGTATTCCCGAATTCGTAAAATTAATGAACGAACGCGCGCAGCAGCTCGGGCTCAAAGACACGCAGTTCAGAAACCCCTCGGGGCTTGATGCTGACGGGCATTATTCAACAGCTTATGACCTCGCGTTATTAACGCAATTCGCGATGCAGAACCCGGAGTTCGCACGAATGACCGCTGAACAGGCGTTGCGCGTGGAATTCGGTAATCCGCCGTTTCCGAGATGGCTCCATAATAACAACAAGCTGCTCCATATGTATGACGGTGCAATCGGCACTAAGACAGGCTTTACCGATAACGCAAGGAGGTGTCTTGTTTCGGCGGCAATGCGGGACGGCGTAACTTTAATCGCCGTTACATTAAACGCTCACGACGACTGGAACGACCACATCAAGATGTTTGATTACGGTTTCTCGGTGGTGAAGAATCAGCCTGTAGATTATGATTTATCGGAGTTTTACGTTGAGATAGCCGGAGGAATCCGGGAGCGCGCAACTGTAAAAGTCGCGGAAATTCCCACACTCGCGCTTTCGGACGAGGAAATGCGGTTCGTTGAAGTCAAAATTCAGCTCATACCTTTTATTTACGCAGGTTTTGAAGCGGGCGAACAGGTGGGTTTGCTGGAGTTTTATTATAATGGCAGGTTATTAAAATCCGTGCCTTTGGTCACAGCCGAAGCGTGTGAATCCCCGGCAGAGCGATTGACGCTCGCGGCAGGGTTCGTGCAGTTTTGGAGGAGGAGTTTGTTTTAGAGTGTTTATATAGTCGTTTAAAACGACTATAGTTGCGGTGAAACCGCAACTCGCCGCGTAGCGAGCGAAAATTTAGATTGGATTCATTCCAATCTAAATTTAACTAACTATATGATACGCAGGAGGATAAAACTATTATTATAATCGTTTAAATTGAAAACTGTTCCACAGTTTCAATTTAAACGGGTTTCCGCTGCGTGAGCGCAGCGGGCGCTGTCGCAACAGCGCAAGCCCCTTTAGCTTAAAAAAGCGAAACGCTTTTTAAGTTAAAGGACTATAACTACGAGTGTGCATTAACAACATTTGCGAGTAAGCGAACACATTATTATCGGGACGGTAAAACGATCTTATGTTGTTATTCATGACTTCTCCGATTCAGAGGTGCGAAGTATTGATACACAACACGGCGATGGCGCAATGCTCGATGATGAAATCCTCATATTGCAAATATCACGCAGAAAATACGCCATTGTAAAAAGATTTTTATGAAAGAATAGGAAAAAAATGAACGTAAAACTAACGGTACAATTTACATTGCGGACATTTGCGATTATGTTTACATCGTGGGGAACAATGATTGTTCTCGGACAATTCGGAATCGTGGAATCAACCCACCCTTGGGTTTTAATCTTACATCTTATCGGTAGTTTATCACCCGCAATCGCTTCATATATCGCATTGAAGAAAAACAAGAGAATTACAGGGTTTAAAGAGTGGCTTAAACTTGTTTTTAATGCAAAAATCCGTTTTATTTACTATATCGCCGCTCTTGCACCTGTTGCAGTTTATCATATACTTAACAGGATTGTTTCGGGCGTTACAGGACCGCCCCTGCACATACTTCCTCTTGTTTTTTTAATCTGCTTTTTAATAGGCGGAATGGAAGAAGCAGGGTGGCGGAGCGTATTACAACCCGAACTTGAAAAGAAATTCGGATTTATTATAACTGCTTTAATTTTCAGCATTATATGGTTTGCATGGCATTTACCGCTATATTTCATTCCCGAAATTAGCGAGGCGCGCTTTGATATTTGGTTTTTCCTGTTCGTTTGTATTATGACAT
>JAITFV010000290.1 GCA_031281115.1 Oscillospiraceae bacterium
TGACGCTCAGGTTGAACTGGCGGATTCCGGCGTAAAAGCCGTTGAAATGGTCAAAGAGAATGATTATGATTTGGTATTTATGGACCATATGATGCCGGAAATGGACGGCGTTGACGTAACAAAAATTATACGCGCTCTGCCGGACGAAAAGTATCAAAAGCTTCCAATTATCGCGCTTACAGCAAATGTAGTGGGTGATGTACGCGATATGTTCCTTGAATGCGGAATGAATGATTTCTTATCCAAGCCGCTCGATAATGTCGAAATAGAACGGGTGCTCCGGGAATGGCTGCCCCGCGATAAATGGGGATATGTTCCGAGAACTGAAAAGGCTGAAGTATAAACATATATTCGGAAATCAAATTGGGTGGAGGATTTTAGGTGGATATATTTAAAAAAATAATCTGTTTTTTTCTTATAATATCGTTATTAACGGTCATGTTTTCGGGTTGCGGGGATACAATTGAAGCACAATCCGACGGGACACCCCTTTTCGCCTCTTACCGCGATATTCCCGGTGTAACCGAGGCGGATATAGAAGCTGTTGAAATGCTGCGGGAATTAATAGGTGAACAAGGATACTTTACCTACGGCATGATTAAAAACACAGAGACGTTTCTTGTCAATGGCGAAATAAGTGGATTCACGGCTCTTTTTTGTGAATGGCTGACTGATTTGTTCGATATTCCGTTTGTTCCTGAGATTGTCACCCGGGAAAATTTGTTCACCGGGCTTCAAGATGGAGGCATTGATTTTACCGGTGCTTTATCACCCAGCGATGAACGGCGCTTAAATTATATCATGACCGATGCGATTGCTGTGCGTACAGTAGAGTATATAAGACTCAAAGGCAGCGAACCTCTTTCCGAAATCAGAAAAACACGCATTCCGCGATATGCACTTGTTGAAGGGATTGTAGTTACTGAAAGAATTTTAGAAAGCGCAAGCGAAGAATTTGAGATAATTTTTATAAGCGAGTATATCGACGCATATGAACTTTTAAAAAGCGGTGAAATCGATGCTCTCGTTACCGATGGTGCGGCCGAAGCGGTTTTTGACGTTTTTGATGATTTCGATATTGAAATTACCGCTTTTTTCCCTTTATTATATGTTCCGATTTCATTTTCCACTCAAAATCCCGAGCTTGAACCTTTCATAAATGTCGTACAAAAAGCACTGGAAGGCGGTCTTTCTCTTTATTTAAACGAGCTGTATGAGCAGGGGCGTCTGACATATTTGAGCCATAAGCTATATACGCAGCTCACCCCGGAAGAAATAGCGTATATAAGAGCTAATCCTTCAATACCCACCGCGCTTTCGTTTAATCATTATCCAATCAGCTTTTATGACGCCCGCTATAACGAATGGCAGGGAATATCTTATGATGTTTTGCAGAAGATAGAAAGGCTGACCGGACTTGAATTTAACGTTGTAAATAAGCCGAACACGCCTTGGTATCAGTTACTCAGAATGCTCGAAAGCGGTGAGGTTTTCATTGTTTCCGAACTAATCCGTCTGCCTGAGCGCGAGGATTTGTTTTTATGGCCCGAAAATTTCTTTTTGGCAGACCAAACCGCATTAATTACAAAATCTAATTTTCCTGACACCAGCACTTACGGCGTTTTATCTATCAGAGTCGGCTTGATTAAAGATTCCGCGCACACCTCTTTATTCCATACATGGTTCCCAGAACACAGAAATGTCACAGAATTTGATAGCTTTATTATAGCATTGGAGGCGCTGGCGCGTGATGATATTGATGCAATAATGAATTCAAGCACCGTTCTCCAGCAATTAACGCATTATCAAGAACTCCCCGGATATAAAAATAATATCGTATTCGGTAATCGTTATGAAACCACATTCGGGATTAACAGGGAGCAGGAACTCTTGCGTTCCATTGTCGATAAAACCCTTGCAATGATAGATACGGGTTCTATTTCACAGCGCTGGCTCGGAAGAGTTTTTGATTACCGTGCGCAGCTGGCGGAAGCGCAGAGACCATGGATTATCAGCATAATTATTGTGCTTTCGTTAATGCTTGTTGTATTTACAGTTTTATACATAAAAGACAAGAGAAAAAGAAAAACAATCGCGGAACAAGCGGCTACCCTTACCGCAATGTATGATTCCATCCCCGCTATGGTGTTTACAAAGGACTTTAATAACAGGTATACAAGCTTCAATCAAAGAGTGCTGAAATTAGCGGGATGCACCGCATCTGAATTGCTCGGCGTGGAATATTACGAAACGGAAAAACAAGACCTGGAGACAATACAGGAATTTCGTGAGGACAGTCAAAAGGTACTGGAGGAGAAAATTACTGTCACGAAAGAAAAATGGTACTCTTTGCCTGACGGGACTGACCGGGCTATGCAGATGATTAGAACTCCCTTGGTTCAAAACGACAAAGTTGTCGGTTTGTTAGGGATTGCATTGGATATAACCGAACGGAAATTAGCTGAGGAAGAAGCTAATAAAGCATATGAGCGTACACAGCTTATGTTAGATTCAATTCCTGTATGCTGCTGTTTGATTAATGAAAATTTAGAATGTCTTGATTGTAACAGCGAAGCATTAAAACTCATGGGAGTAAGTAATAAACAAGAATTTTTTGACAATTATTTCAATACGCTGCCGAAAGAACAGCCGGACGGACAGGATTCTCTTGAAATGATTCGCCGTTATGCAGATAAGGCTTTTAAAACAGGAAGATGCACCTTTGAAGCAATGTATCAATTAATCGACGGAACACCTTTGCCGTCATTAGTTACGCTTGTGCGTATCAATTACAAAGGTAATGATGTTATTTTAG
>JAITFV010000291.1 GCA_031281115.1 Oscillospiraceae bacterium
ATTATTCATTGTCAATTGTCAATTGTCAATTATTAATTGTATCGTCACATCCTTTCGATTTCTGTTCTGCCCATTAAACCGTTCGGACGCAGAATCAAAATCAAAATCAGAATTCCGAAGGCAAAAACGTCCTGCCATTCCGAACCTATGAACTGCGTTCCCATAGCTTCAAGTACGCCGAGGAGCAAACCTCCGAGCATCGCTCCCGGAATCGAGCCGATACCGCCGATTACTGCTGCGGTGAACGCTTTAATTCCTATCATGAAACCCATACTGAACTGCACCGGTCCACCGTAACGTATGCAGAAAAGCCCGCCTGCGACCGCCGCTAAAGCGGAACCAATCATAAATGTCAGTGCGATTATACGATTGACATTCACGCCCATCAGCCTGCAGGTGTCTTTGTCAAGTGCAATAGCGCGCATTGCCTTCCCGGTCATCGTACGGCTGATGAAAAGAGTCAGAATTAACATAAGAGCCGCCGAAACAGCGATTACGATAATTTGAATATATGTAATTCTTATATCACCGATATTAAATCCTCTTGTGTTATCAATAACATCCGCGAAGAATGAAGGGCGCGCGTTTGTGTACGCCATTACGGAGTTTGAAATGATGAGCGACACGCCTATTGCCGTAATCAGAAGCGACAGCCGCGGCGCGCCAAGCAAGGGGCGATACGCAAATCTCTGCGAAAGATACCCTAAAATCGCTGCTAAAAACATCGCCGCTAAAATCGAAAGAATTACTCCGCCCCAATCCGGAACGAATACAGACAAAACCCCGAAAATCGTCAGACAGGAAAACGCACCCACCATATAAATATCGCCGTGAGCGAAGTTGAGAAGCTTTATAATGCCGTAAACCATAGAATATCCCAGCGCGACCAAGGCGTAAAATGAGCCCATGATTATGCCGTTAATAAGTTGCTGAATGAAACCTTCCATGCATATCTCCTGTGTATGCAGGGGACGATTATCATCGTCCCCCCGCAACTATAGTTAGTTAAATTTAGATTGGAACGAATCCAATCTAAATTTTCGCTCGCTACGCGGCGAGTTGCGGTTTCACCGCAACCATAGTCGTTTTAAACGACTATAATACCTGACTTTATTAAACATTAACTAAAACAAATTTACCGTTTTCAATTCGGAGGACGATGAAATTGGAAAGCTCGGGTTCGCGCTCGGGAGTGAAACGGATTAATCCGGACAAACCTTGAAACTCTATATCCTGAACAGCGCTGCGAACTGCATCTGTTTCAATGGAACCGGCTTTCTCAATCGCTGTTTTAAGCAGATAAATCGTATCATAGCAAAGCGTAGCATAGGTTCCGGGTTCATCTTTGAACATCGCGATGTAATCTGTAACGAACTTTTCGCCGCCCTGCGCGAACTCTACGAAAGGAGGAGAGGTTACAAAAACGCCTTCGCCGGCTTCGCCGCTGAATTCAATAAGCTCGCTTGAAGCGCTGCCGTCACCAACCGCGATGTAACCTTCATATCCGCCGTTACGGAGCTGACGGATTACATTTGAGCCGTCTGCGGGGTATCCGCACCAGTAAACAAAATCTGCGCCCGAATTATTTATACTGGTGACTATGGCGGAAACGTCGGGAGCACCTGCTGCCATAACCTCAGTAGTCGCAATTGAAATTCCATGTTCCGGAAGCTCAGCCGCGCTAAGCTGTGCGAGGTTTTGAGAGAAGTCACAGCCTTGATGAATCAGCGCGACACTTTGAACACCGAGGTGCTTGCAAAGGTCTGCAAGCGTAATAACCGCATGACTGCCGGGGCTGTTAATCATGAAGTGCGGTAAGCCGAGGTCGGTGATTCTGGTGGAGTTGGAAGCAGAAATAAGCATCATGAGATTTGCATCGTGAAACGGCTGCAAAGTAGGTATTGTTGCGCCGGAAGCATACCCGCCGACAACAAAGTCAACATTTCTTGAAATAATTAATTCTGCCGCTTGTGCCGCCATGCCGGGGTCTGCGCCGTCATCGGCCTCAACGAGAACAAGCTGACGACCGAGCACGCCGCCTGCCGCGTTGATTTCACTGACCGCTAATTTATAAGCGTTCAGCATATCGTTGCCGAAGTACGCATTAGTACCCGAAAGCGGAACTAAAACGCCTATTCTGATTGTGTCGCCGTCTTCGCCGCCGCCGCTGTTGTCAGAGCAGGCAGAGAGAAGCGCCGTGAGCATAAAAATTGCTGTTATCAGCGAAATAAGTTTGATTGATTTTTTAAACATTGTTAAAAATTTCCTTTCTGTTTGCATAATATCCTGTGATTATAACATAAATCTTACTGCTTGTCAAGTTTTTGAGGGTGTTTTTCTAACCATATATTGTAAAAAACCACTGTCAGCACTATTACCGCGCCGCCGATGATTGAGAAAAAGCCGGGGATTTCAGCTTCTGCCATAAAAAAGCTTGTTGCAATCACTACCCAAATCGGATTCAAAACAGGCTCCATCGCTGTAATAAGGCAAGCTAAAAGCGCGGGTGTTCTTTTAATGCCGATTGAAAAGAATATGTAGGCGAATCCCACCTGGACAATTCCAAGGAATAAAACAGCAATCCATGCGACAAAATCCGCCGTCACTTGAAAAAAAACAAAAGGCAGTCCGGCAGCGGCGTTAATCAGAAAACCGAGAAACAGAGCCTGCTCAGGCTTGGCGTCTTTTCTTTTGTTGCAAACGAACACACCTGCGAAAGCAAGCCCTGAAAGAATCGCGAACAAGTTCCCGAGCAATGCGCCGCCGTCCAATTGGTCAGCGAAAAACAACAGCATTCCCGAAATAGTTATAAGCACAGCGACTGTTTCACTGAGCCGCGGTTTTTTCTTATAAAAAACCAAGTGAATGAGTATGATAAATATAGGTGCGCTGAATTGCAGTAAAATAGCTGCGGCAGCGGTAGTCAGCTTGTTCGCGAATACGAACAGAATGATTGTAGCGGAAAGGCAGAGCGCGGAAAGCATGTTGCCTTTTGTGAGTTCAACTTTAACGCTTTTTTTGTATATAATGAAAACAATCGCCGCGAGCAGCGAGCGTATGCCGATTATACTCATCGCACCCCACGGTATGAACGCTATACAGACGCCGCCGAAACTCCAGCAGACAGAGGCGGCAACCATGCAGAAGGGACCTTTTCTTTTTTCCGACAGCATAGGTTTTAAATTCTCCTGAGTTTGTTTGTCTTTGAAATTATAACATAAACCACTTGCTTCGTCAACTGATTTGTGTTATAATGAACTTTAGATAATTCCACCAGCCTCGCTCATGACAGGCAGTGGAAATGTCTGTTAGACTTCTTGCGTAACTCGTTTAACTTTCAAAAATTTTATATTTTTAGGTTAAAGGACTATCATAATGATGTTGGGAAGGAACATAAAAGAATGTCAGACAAAAAATTAGTACAGGAAATAACTTCACGCGATGAGGATTTCGCCAAATGGTACACAGATATAGTGAAGAAAGCGGAATTAATTGAATATTCGAGCGTAAAAGGCTGCATGGTAATCCGACCTTACGGCTACGCAATCTGGGAAAATATACAGAAAGACCTTGACCGCCGCTTCAAAGATACAGGACACGAGAATGTTTATATGCCTTTGTTTATACCGGAAAGCCTGCTGCAAAAGGAAAAAGACCACATTGAGGGCTTTGCGCCGGAAGTTGCGTGGGTTACGCACGGAGGCAGCGAAGAACTCACAGAGAGGCTGTGCATTCGCCCGACCTCGGAGGTGCTGTTCTGCGAACATTATAAGCAAATTATTTCCTCTTACCGCGATTTGCCGAAGCTTTACAACCAGTGGTGTTCTGTGGTGCGCTGGGAAAAAACCACCCGCCCGTTCCTGCGTTCGCGTGAGTTTTTATGGCAGGAAGGTCACACCGCCCACGCTACCGCAGAAGATGCGACAGAAGAAACCGAGCGTATGCTTGATGTTTATGCAGCGCATTGCGAGGAATCGCTTAATATGCCGGTAATTAAAGGCAAAAAGACCGAGAGCGATAAGTTTGCGGGGGCAGTTTCGACCTACTGCATTGAAGCTCTCATGCACGACGGTAAAGCGCTTCAAGCGGGAACATCACACAATTTCGGCGATAAATTCGCAAAAGCCTTCGGCATAACCTACACGAGCAAAGAAAATAAACTCGAATACATTCATCAGACCTCGTGGGGCATGACGACAAGACTTATAGGTGCGATTATAATGTCGCCCGGCGATGACTCGGGATTAGTGCTGCCGCCGGCGGTTGCGCCGATTCAGGTGGTGATTATTCCTGTCGCTCAGCACAAGGAAGGAGTCCTTGAAAAAGCAAATGAATTAAAAATGCATCTTTTA
>JAITFV010000307.1 GCA_031281115.1 Oscillospiraceae bacterium
GCGCTGTTGCGACAGCGCCCGCTGCGCTCACGCAGCGGAAACCCGTTTAAATTGAAACTGTGGAACAGTTTTCAATTTAAACGATTATAACAGGGTTTCGCGGCTTACGAGCTGCGGGCGCTGTCTGTGGACTATAGTATTAAGGAGCTTAAAATGACACCCGTTGAAAAATCCCTCCCCAACGAAAATTTCATTCATGATATAATCGACGCCGACTTAGCCTCGGGAAAGTGCAAAAAGATACACACCCGCTTCCCCCCCGAGCCAAACGGCTGTATTCACATCGGAAGCGCAAAAGCAATCTATATAAATTTTGAAGCTGCAAAAAAATACGGCGGCTTGTTCAACCTGCGCTTCGATGATACAAACCCCGTAAAAGAAGACGAGAGCTACGTTCGCTCCATTATTGAGGACATAAAATGGCTCATCGGCGGCGAACCCTCCGGCGGCATTTTCTACGGCTCGGATTATTTTGAAAAAACTTATGAATACGCGCTGAAGCTGATTAAAGACGGAAAAGCCTATGTCTGCGATTTAAACCTTGAACAAGTTGCCGAATACCGCGGTTCGTTTAACCTGCCCGGGCAGAACAGTCCTTACCGCAACCGCAGCGTTGAGGAAAATTTAGGGCTTTTAGAGCGCATGAAAAACGGCGAATTTGAAAACGGCGCACGAACATTACGGGCTAAAATCGACATGGCTTCCCCAAATATGAACCTGCGCGACCCCGTGATTTATCGCATTTTACACGCTCATCATCATCGCCGGGGCGACAAGTGGAAAATTTACCCGATGTATGATTTTGCACATACTATACAAGATGCAATTGAGGGAATTACGCACTCCTGCTGCTCGCTTGAGTTCGAGAATCACCGCCCCCTCTACGACTGGGTAGCCGATAACATCGGGCTTGAAGAATCGGAAAAACCGCACCAGTATGAGTTCGCCCGTCTCAATATGACTTACACGACGATGAGCAAGCGATACCTCGGTAAGCTCGTTGAAAAAGGTTTGGTTGAGGGTTGGGATGACCCGCGCATGCCGACACTCTCAGGGCTTCGCCGCCGCGGTTACACGCCGTCATCAATACTCGAATTCGTGAAACGTACCGGCGTCGCAAAGGCGTACAGCGTGGTTGACAGCGCACTTTTGGAGTTCTGCTTGCGTGAAGAACTTGATAAAACTGCGCCCCGCAGAATTGCCGTAACCGACCCGCTTTTAGTTACTGTTACAAACTATCCGGAAGATAAAACTGAAACTTTCTCACTCCCCAATAACCCTAATAACCCCGAAATGGGAACCCGCGAGCTGCCGTTCACACGGCAAATTTATATTGAACGCAGCGACTTTGCCGAAGTTCCGCCGCCTAAGTTCCATCGTTTGAAACCCGGTGCGGAGGTAAGACTCATGGGTGCGTATATTATAAAATGCAATGAAATCGTTAAAAACGAAAATGGCGATGTAACCGAGCTTTTATGCACTGCCGACCTTGAAACCGGCAACCGGATGCCTGTTGACGGACGTAAAATTAAAGGCACTGTTCACTGGCTTTCTGTCCCTCACGCTGAAAGCGCCGAACTCGCGCTCTATGACAGGCTTCTGACGATTCAAAACGTCTTCGATATACCCCAAGACAGCGACTATGCGGATTATATAAACCCGAATTCGCTCATAACAGCGAAAAACGCGAAAATTGAACCGTCACTCAAAAACGCCGAAGCAGGTGAAAAATTCCAGTTTGTCAGAACCGGGTATTTTTGTAAAGACAGCAAGAACGATAATACTTTTAATAAAACAGTGCCTTTAAAAAGCAGCTATAGCCAGTTAAGTTAAAAACGCTAAAGCGTTTTTAACCTGCGGCGTATACGCCGCGAACCGCCAAAGGCGGCTTGACTTGACTGCATAGCTGCACCGGTTGCAGCATTTCGCAATCGGCTAAAAAACATGAAAAAGGAGAAGTTTGAAAGAAATCTAAAGATTTCTTTCAAACCCGTCGGTTTGTGCCTCAAAAACGAACTCGGCACAAATCCTCCTCAAGAGAAAGGAATGGTCATAAATATGAAAAAATTATTTATTTTTTTGCTTGCGCTTATGTTTACGTTTACCGGCTGCGGTTCAGGCGAGCCGCCGGCAGCAGAGCCGCCCTTTGTGGAAGTTCCCGCTTCTGAACCGGCACCCGAAATTTTCCCCGAGCCCGCACCGGAACCCGAACCTGAGCCCGAACCTGCCCCATCAGGTCCCATGCACGAACCCGATAAAATCTATTTCCACGACACTTATAATCAACTCGCCGAAAATCCCTCGGTAATGTGGGGAGACTTCCACTGGAACGGCTGGTTCGATGTTATGATTCCGCTCACGCACGAAGAAAACAGATGGTACTCATTTGAAGCTATGAGTGGCGATATAATGGATAATTATAAAATGCTCATTTTCTTCAACGGGTTACCGGACGAAGACCCCGAATCAATTCAATGGGTCTGGAATTCCAACAGCGGCTTCCCTAACGGCAGATATTTTATAGCTGATTTTGCAAATACCGTAAACCCTCCCGGCGGGAGCTTCGCAGGAGAGCAGCGTGACGCTCTTTCTTTCATAACCTTTGAAGAGGCGGAAGCCGCAACGAGAAACGTGATTCATTAGACCCTTCCGCTAAGGAATTGCCAAGAAATATTTCCGAATGTTCTGCGATGAGCGGGGTTGGTAAAATCGTCTGATACAAAAAAGGGATTGACAAATCAATCCCTTTTTGTTATGATATAAAAGTGGACTAAATTAGTATACAAAGGATATAATAACATTGAGTAACATTATTTATTTGGACAACGCCGCTACAACCCGCATAAGTTCTACAGTTCGGGAGGTTATGGAGCCGTATCTTGATAATCTTTACGGCAATGCCTCGTCGCTCTACAGCTTGGGGCGCGAAAGCGCGAGAGCGATTCACAAGGCGCGCATGGATATAGCCGAAGCATTAAACTGCGACCCGTGCGAGATTTATTTCACAAGCGGCGGCAGCGAAAGCAACAACTGGGCTGTCAAAAGCGCGGCGGCACTCGCCGCTAAAAGCGGAAAAAAGCATATTATCAGCTCCGAATTCGAGCATCACGCAGTTCTGCACGTGTTGCAAGCGCTTGAAAAGCAAGGCTTTGAAGTAACGTATTTACCTGTATACGAGAACGGCATTGTGCGTGTTTCTGATTTAGAAAAGGCATTCCGTCCCGATACCGGATTTTGCACATTAATGCACGTCAACAATGAAATAGGTACGATTCAGCCCGTTTCCGACATCGGCGCACTTTGCAAGGCACATGGAATCCTGTTTCATTCGGACGCTGTTCAGGCTCTCGGAAGTGTTAAGTTTGATATAAGCGTATTAAACGCCGATTTACTCTCACTTTCCGGGCATAAAATCCACGCCCCTAAAGGCATCGGCGCTCTCTGCGTAAATAATAAAATCCGCCTCCCGCCTTATATTGTAGGCGGAGCACAGGAAAGCGGGCTTCGCGCAGGAACGGAAAACGTCGCAGGAATTGTAGGTTTCGCGAAGGCAGTGCAGGAAGCTGTCAGCGGCACAGAAGCCAAAAACTCAAAGCTTCTGCCTCTTAAAGAAAAACTTTGTAAAGAAATCATGAAGCTCGAAAAGGTTCATCTGAACGGCGACCCGGAACAGCGCGTTGTAACCAATCTTAATTTTTCTTTTGAGGGTATTGAGGGAGAATCGCTTCTGTTAATGCTCGACATGGCGGGAATCTGCTGCTCAAGCGGTTCTGCCTGCACCTCCGGTTCATTAGACCCGTCGCACGTTCTGCTCGCTTTAGGATTGCCGCACGAAATTGCACACGGCTCGCTGCGTATTTCAATGTCGCAGTACACGACGGAAGCTGAAATCGACAAGCTTCTTGAAGTTCTGCCGGGTATTATAAATAAGCTGCGAATAATGTCACCTTTATGGGAAAGGATTAAAAATCAATGCTCTATTCAGAAAAAGTAATGGAACACTTCGCGAATCCGCACAATGTCGGCGAAATAGAAAACGCCGACGGAATCGGCGAAGTCGGCAATGAAAAATGCGGCGATATAATGAAGATGTACCTGAAAATAAACGCGGGAATCATTGAAGATGTAAAATTCAAGACCTTCGGTTGCGGCGCGGCGATTGCGACTTCCTCCATAGCCACCGACATGATTAAAGGCAAATCTGTCGAAGAAGCCTTAAAACTGTCAAACAAAGCAGTCGTAGAGGCGCTTGAAGGGCTCCCGCCTGCGAAAATTCACTGCTCGGTTTTAGCGGAACAGGCGGTAAAAACCGCAATTGCAGACTATTACACGAAACAAGGCATTGACCCTTTGCCGATTGTCGGCGAAATCCCCGAACATTGCCACGGCGACTGTGGAAATGATTAGAACATAATAAAAGCGTCAATCATAATAGCATGAAAACTATTATAATTGATGCAAAAAACCACAAAAAAGAAATCAAACGCACAAAAAAGCCCGTGCTGCTTAGCTTTGCGGGTACTTACGGCATTTCAGCATTTCTTCTCAAGCAAACCGCTGACTCGCTCAGCGATGAGCTGCAAGACGAAATAAAAATCGGCATCGTCGAAATGAACTCCCAAAACGCCGCATTAGCGCGGAAATACAACGTTCGTTTTCTGCCGACAACCCTGCTGATTCAACATGGTAAAGTCACCGACAGAATCATCGGAAACATGAGCAAGGACGATTTAATCAGGGTTCTTGAGACATCACAATCCCGAATTCCATGATTCGCTGTGTTGATACTATTTCTGAACGAACTTTATTTGTTCAGAAACAGGGATTGCGCTGTCGCAACAGCGCTTTTTGTCAATCATTCAAATAAATCTTTCGTCTCGCTTTTCGGCATTTTCATATAAACGCTGACATCGCCGCCCCCGTCACAGGTAGCGAGTGAAACGTTCTTCTCATCGGCGTAACCCTGCTCGTTCAGGCGCTCCCGGAGCCAGAATTTATTTTTACTGAGATATTTTAAGTTTGTTTCAAGGATTTTTCCGTCAAGAATAATATTCACGACGATTTCCTCCTGCTTCGGGAAGAGGTTTAAATCCTCAGGTGTAGCCGGTCTTCTCGCCGCTACGGGAATAAATGACAATTGCCCGTTGGGTTCAAGCAGCGCGGTGCCTACGTCTGCCAAATTATGATACCCGTTGCTTCTGCACATCATTTGGAACTCGGTAATATCGAGCTTGGCTTTAAACAAATTCTTCTCGAAAAGCTTGCCGTTCTGATACATAATCAGCGGTCGCCCCCATAGAAACTTTCTCGCTTTTATTGACTTGATGGATATAATCGAAATGCCGAACGCCGTAAAGCCGTAAACTAACATCGCTACAAGCGGCTCAACCCAGCTGTCGGTGATACTTGTAGCCATTTCCGCAGCGATATTCCCCATAGTTATACCGATGATATAATCAAAGACGCTGAGCTGCGAAATCTGCTTGTTTCCGATAAGTTTCGCTATAACGAAAAGGACGCCGAGCGAAAAAAACGAGAGCCATATAATTTTTAATACTACCATAATAATTATTATGCCGTTTGACAAATCATAAAATAGCTGGTAAAATTAACAAGGTGAGCCGCTGCAGGCAGTATAGCTGATTAAATTGAAAACACTAAAGTGTTTTCTCGGCAAGCGGCGCTTGCCGCCGTGCCATCAGCACGGACAATCAGCTATGCAGTCAAGTCAAGCCGCCTTTGGCGGTTTGCGGCGTATACGCCGCGGGTTAAAAACGCTTTAGCGTTTTTAACTTAACTGGCTATAATCGCCCGAAGGTGACATAAATGGAAATAAGCGCAGAAAAGCATCGTAAAAGGTTTTTCTTCATGAAAAATTTCATTATAATGCTTAAGAACAGTATGAAAAAAAATAACGTCCCCGTTCACTCGGCGGAGGCGGCTTTTTTCATTATTATCGCGTCTTTGCCGATGGCGATGCTGTTCCTTACATTATTTAATTATCTGCCCTTTTCCGAAGAGCAGATTCAGGGTTTTTCGGTAGATTTTCTGTCGCCGCAAGTGTCGAGCTTTGTGGAAACCTTACTTGATGAAATTTATCAAAAATCCTCGGGTGCAGTGATTTCCATTGCTACCATAACTGCGCTCTGGTCGGCTTCCCGGGGGCTGCTTTCGATGATAAGGGGGCTTAACTCGATTTATGGAATTGAGGATAAGCGCGGCTTTTTTAAAATGCGACTCGTTACAATGCTTTATATGCTCGCTTTCATGGTCACGCTGATTATCACGCTTGTAGTATTAGTTTTCGGCGGAGCGATTGCAAGTTGGCTTATCAGTTTTTTCCCTTTCTTTGAAGACCACAGCACTTTTTTCGTTTGGACGCGCTGGCTGTTCGGTTTCTGTCTTTTAGTTTTGTTTTTCTGGGTGTTGTATTCATTTGCACCCGGGCGCAAAACCCGCTCGGTTAAAGAGTTTCCGGGTGCATTTTTAAGTGCTGCGGGTTGGGTCGGTTTTTCCGCGCTCTATTCAGTTTATATAAATAATTTCGCCAATTACTCATATCTTTACGGAAGCTTGACTTCAATCGTGCTTCTTATGCTCTGGCTTTATTTCTGCATGAATATTATGTTTTTCGGCGCACAGTTTAACGTTATGATGCGCGGCGTGGTTTTCCGCCCCCGCGTGAAGGGGCGAATCAGAAGGAAAGTAGGGACAGATGGTTCTGTCCGTCCGTCAAATCAAACATGAAAAAGGAACTTTGAAAAATGAAACTTGGTATGGTAGGTTTGCCCAACACGGGCAAAAGCACATTATTTAATGCACTCACAGGCGCGGGCGCAGTCTCGGAGAGCTACGCTTTCAGCACGGTAGAATCAAACATCGGCGCGGTCAGTGTACCGGACCCGCGGCTTGAAAGGCTCGCAGAACTTTATAACCCCGCGAAAACAACTCCCGCCTCGCTCGAATTTGTAGACATTGCAGGACTTGTTAAAGGTTCGTCCAAAGGCGAAGGTCTTGGAAACAAATTCTTGGCTTCCATCCGCGAGGTTGATGCTATTATACACGTTGTTCGCTGCTTTGAGGACGAATTAGTTATCCACCCGGACGGCAGCATTAACGCAAAGCGCGACATAGAAACTATAAATCTGGAACTTATATTTTCCGATTTGGAAATTCTCGAACGCAAGCTCGAACGCACCCGCAAAAACCTCAAAGCGAGCAAGGAATTCCAAAAGGAAATTGATTTTCTTGAAAAGCTGATTACATACATGAGCGAGGGAAAAACCGCCCGCAGTTACGAATTTGATGAGTACGAAGCCGGCGTGATAAAGGATGTTCCGCTGCTCTCTGCGAAGCCGGTCATATACGCGGCAAACCTGAACGAAAGCGACTTCCCCGCTATTTTCGAGAAACCCGGAAGCAATCCGCATTACCTGTACACAGTTGAAGCTGCAAAAAGTGAAAACTGCGCGGTTCTGCCTGTTTGCGCGAAAATCGAAGCGGAAATATCCGAACTTGAAGAAGAGGACAAAAAGCTTTTTTTAAATGAGCTGGGTATGAGCGAGTCGGGCTTGAACCGCGTTATACAGCAGGGTTACGCGCTTCTCGGCTTGATTTCCTTCCTCACGGCGGGCCCGCAGGAGGTGCGGGCGTGGACAATCAAAAGCGGCACAAAAGCTCGTCAGGCAGCGGGTAAAATCCACACCGATATCGAAAAAGGTTTCATCAAAGCCGAAGTCACAGCTTTTGACGATGTTGATACTCTCGGCAGCACAAATGCAGCAAAGGAAAAAGGTCTGCTCCGCCTTGAGGGCAGGGATTATATTATTAAAGACGGCGATGTGATTCTTTTCAGATTTAACAAAACATAGGTGAAAAATGCAAATATTCCGCAATAAAAACCCATATTACCGGACACTTATAGCTTTGTCGGCGGCACGGATTGCGCTCGTTGTGCTGCCTGTTTTTGTGCTGAGCTTTTTATTTTGGCGCATAGGCTCGGAGAACTACCTCGAAACTGTCGGTTTCGCTGCACTTATCGCAGGTATGCTGGTTACATATGCGGCTCTTTCGCGAAGATACAGGATTCTGCTCTCCGGTCATAACGGCGAGCGCGCGCTTTTCAAAATCATAAAACATATACGCTGGAGCAGCGATTGCGCTATTTTCACGAACCTCCCGGTTTCATATAAAAAAAATCACTCCGAAATAGATATGCTTCTTATCGGAGAGCGCGGGATTCTTATAATCGAGGTCAAGAATCATTCGGGTGCGATTATCGGAGACTGCGGCGATGATTTTTGGGTTCAGCGTAAAAAATTCCGCGAAGGCAGAAGCGCAGAAAAGAAAATGCTCAACCCGCTTATTCAGCTGCGCAGACAGCGCGGAATTATAAAAGCTCTGCTCACCGAAAACGGTTATGATGTGTGGGTAGAAAACGCGCTGTTTTTCTCAAATCCGAACGCGAAACTACGGCTTAACGTCGGCAAGAACAACCGTACATTCTGCGACAGGGACGAACTCATCGGGTTTATTAACAGCATGAAGCCGAAGAAGCCGCTGACGAAAAACGAGTATGCAGAAGTTATTAAAATAATTCAAAAAATGGGTGGACAATAGCCACCCTGTCTCTTCGAGGGGTGGCTGTGAAACAAGCGGTTTTTAGGCGGGATTTTCTCACTTCGTCTTATCAAGCCATGTATACGCCATCTCTAACGCTTCATAAAGACTGCTTCTGTCGCTGTTTTTTGAAATCGCCTGCGCTAAATCAAGCCCCTCTTCGGTCTGCATAAGCATAACCTTAACCTTGTCGGCGACGTCAAGGTCTTTTACTTTTTTAGTCTTCATAATTTGAATAACGCAGACATAATCGTCGGACATGTTTCCGTAGTAAATCTGCTTGCCGCTCCGCACTAACGGATAGCCTTTGTAGGTGTAAAAATCTGACATTTGTATTTCTTCTCCTTACCAAGAATTAATTATGGGTTCGCTGTTAAGATATGCTTCGATATTTTGCTCAAGCCGCGTTAAATAGCCAATCCGCGTAGTGAAGCGGGGTTCGCCGTCTATAGCAATTACGCTCCTCATGCCGCCGGAATCATAAAACTCAATGACTGTATCCGGTGAACCGTTGCGGTATCTGTAGGTGTAGCGCGCTAAAAGCGGCATTAGTTCTGTTTCTTCCGGCTCGCCGACGAATAGGGCTTCTGCGCTCGCCATAAGTGCAAAGATATAAAGGTCTTTGAATGTGTCGGTGTCAATCAGTTCGCCGTGCAGAAAATACGCTTCATCACTGCGGTCTTCGCCGGTGAGCGTGAAGCTCAGCGAGTGCAGCGGCGTTTCGATTATAAGTTCCGAAACCGTATAAATCAGCGGGCGGTGGAACATTGATGCCATTATGCTCTCGGTATCAAAAGTGAGCAGGTGGTGCAGCGACTGCATTGAAAAAATATAAAGCACGTTGGGGTGGTCGCTGTGAATACCGTAGAAACCTATGAAAACATCTTCGCCGTCTTCATTTTGCGTAAAAACTCTGTCGCCGATGATGAGCGTAGCGATATAATTGCCGACACTCATAGTTGCGAGGATTTGCGGGTCGTCGAAAATATGAGCGTATTCTTCGGGAGTCTCTGCGCCGACATGAACGACTTCCTGCGCTGTCAACCCGAATAAGCCCTGCGTAATTCTGTCGCCTTTAACGTGGTCAACTTCTACCTCAACAGGTGCAAGCAGACGGTGCGAGTTAATCACGATTTCTTCTTCATCAAGCCACGGAATAAGTTCGATTACATACTGTTCGCGGCCTGCCCTGTCTACTACAAACCTGTCTATCCGGGGCCAGCCGGCATCTGTGAAGTCCATAGTTACATCTAACGAAACGTAAAAGAGTGCAGGTTCTCTCAGCCAGTCCACAAGGTACGACCAAACTGCATAAACAGTGTCTTTGCTGCCGTCGCGCATAACACGCACATATGTCATGTCTTCGGGTGTCGGGGTTTTGTCGCCTACAAAAATCTCAAGCGTTCCGCCGTCCCGAAAAGTCACAAAACCCCTTGCCGCTGTATCTTCGAGACCGTATTGAAAAAGCGGCTCAACATTTTCCGCTACAATCTCACGCGCCCAAAATTCCGACATAAAGCGCGCAGAGTTGTGCAGTCTTGAGGGGATTGTCATCGCGCCCGGCAGTTCCGGAACACCTAAGCTGCCATCCGCGAGCCGCACTATATTATATTCGCCGTGTTCATTTTTTACGCTGATGCTGACGACGTCTTCCGACGTGAGTTCGGTGAAATGAATTCTTTCGGCCTCTGCCGGAACAGCAGGCCCGCCGTTCTCTGTATAGGCTTCGTCCCGCACGAGCGCGAGAATCACGGTCAGCGCAATTAGCAATACTAACCCTGCCGACATGAATATTAAATTTTTCGCTTTTTTACTCAATTTAACGATAACGCCTCCTAAAGAACACAACAAGCCCTGCCGCGATGATTAAAACCGGTACAATGATTACGAAAACTACTGCAATTGCGTTCGCTTGACCCACGGTTATATCGAACATTGCAGATTGAAAGGATTTAGGTATGATGCGGGTTCCGGAGGCTATGTCGCTTCTGCCGCTTATATCGCTGAAGATGTTGAGCAGGAACTGCGCGTTTGAAAACTGCGGCGCCATCAATGTTTCAGGGAAGAAAAAGGAGGGCGAGCCAAAGACGATTACATGGCTCGTGAGGGGTTCAAAGCCTTCGTACCGCGTTTTGCGGCTCATAACGGCTACGCCGGGCAGCTCGTTTTCTACAAATCTAAAGTCGTCACCCTCGTCAATCACTGCAACCGCACCGGGGAGAGCTTCAGCTAAAATCAAGGTCTCTATCGAAGGACGGGACTCAAAAAGCTGTGTCACCGGGCGAATCACAGTAGCCACCAAGGGCGCGTCAAGCACTCCTTCATCGGCGAACGCCTCGCCTGTCGCAATTAAAAGCTGCATATAACCATCGTTGTCGAACGCGAAGTTCGGGTTCGCCTGCAAGACTAAACCATACTCTGTTTGAAGCCCCCATTCCGCTGTCAGCGCATCTAAGTTCGGCGATTCAGGCATTTCGGGCGCAGGGAAGCAGAGCAGGGTTTTTCCGTACATTCCCCCGTTGTCGAGCCAGTCACTCACGCGCATACGCGCATCCAATGAAAAATCGGAAAAAGGCGAGAAGATAACAAGAAAATCAATTTCTGCGGAAATCTCGGGCGCGGTGAGCATATTAATATCTTCAATTATATAACCGTTAGCGTACAGAACAGCGCCCATCGCCGAGAAGCCGGATTCTCCGAAGCCCTGCGTGAAAGCGACTCTGACGGGCGACAGGTCGGACACGGTCATGATTGCAGACAGGAACGCCTGTTCGGTTCCTGCGCTTACGTCAATTTCAACTAAATGCCCCCAGCCCATGAAAAACATTTCCTGTGCCTGCGCTTCGTGGATTCTCTCGCCGTTAGCGAAGAACTCAAATATTCTGTACTCCTGCTCGCTTACAACCCGGAACCGCTCTGTTCTCTCCGATTCAATTACTATGCAGGTGTCTGTAAGGTTTCCGCCGAACTGTGCCGCGAAGGCGGGA
>JAITFV010000112.1 GCA_031281115.1 Oscillospiraceae bacterium
GCGTTCCGCTTTTTAAGTTAAAGGGGCTTGCGCTGTTGCGACAGCGCCCGCTGCGCTCACGCAGCGGAAATCCGTTTAAATTGAAACTGTGGAACAGTTTTCAATTTAAACGATTATAACTAATTTTTGTTTGTTCATATTTTCATTAAGTCCTTTCTTCACCAACGAAGAATGAAAACAATGTTTTCCCCGTTTCAGCCGTATTTTGTTTCAAACTTTTTGCTCTCCTGAGTCATGGTTGTGTTGTTTCTCCTTTAATTTGATTTAATAATTTCGTCTGCTCTCATAACCCTGTCGAACAGCGCGTAATACTTGCTCGGCACAACTCTGTTTACATGATGCTCCCCGAAAAACCAACGCTCAAATGTGCAGCTGTCGCCGAGAATATCAAGAAAAGCGTTCGGGCGGCTCTTGTCGGAATTCGGCAGTTCTAAAAGTTCCGCGATTTTGCTCGGCGCCTCATGACTGACTATGTAATCAACCCTGCCGCCATGCTTCGCGAGAGAGCGCAGTCCGTTTCTGTAATCTTCGTCCTTGGGGATTTCGGGGTGTTCTGCGGCGAGTTCTTCGGGAGTTTTTCCGCCGCCTTCTTCATCTATATATTTTGCGTTTTCGCTTTCGTCAAGCTGCCCGCCGCCGCCAAAAGCGAGTACGGTTTTTCTGCCGAGCGTGAACACCTCGCCGCGCATGAGGTAACGCAGATTTCCGCTTATACGGCGGGTATTGCCTCCGTTCCACTCCTCGCCGGGATAGGTGTTAAGTTCCGCGAAGTTCTCATGAATACCGTCAACGAAAAGAATGTGATATTTCCGCTTGCCGAGCTTCTTTAAGAGCTTTTTTTCTTTTTTGCAGCTGTTCCAGATAAAACCGAAGTCGCCGCAAATAATAAGGAAATCACCTTTTCGCAGTTGTTTGCACTTCTTGAAACGCGCTAAGTCACCGTGTGTGTCGCCGGTTATATAAATCAGATTCTCATGTTTTTTCATTTTTGTTCCTTGTATATTTAAAAATTGTCAATTGTCAATTGACAACTGTCAATTGTTCACCAGCGCTTGTTCCAAGTCGCCGATTATATCTGTAATCGTTTCAAGTCCGACAGAAATACGAATTGTACCCTCCTTCACGCCCGCCGCTTCAAGCGCATCTTTTGAAAGCTGGCTGTGAGTTGTGGTTGCGGGGTGAACGACTTGAGTGCGGATATCGCCTAAGTTCGCAACGTTTTGTATAAGTTCCAGCGCATCCATGAAGCGCGCAGCGCGGTCACGGTCGCCTTTTATATTAAACGTGAAGATGTTCGCGCAGCCTTTCGGCAGATATTTTTTATGAAGCTCATAGTATTTGTTGCTTTCGAGCGCGGGATAATTCACATTTTCGATTTCGGGGTGAGTTTCGAGAAACTTCGCGGCTTTGAGCGCGTTTTCGCAGGCGCGTTCCATACGCAACGCAAGCGTTTCCACGCCGAGCAGCACCATCCACGCATTGAACGGGGCAAGGCAGGAGCCGTAATCCCGCATAATAAGCGCACGTAATCTTAATATAAACGCCATCTTCCCGAGGTCGGCAAAAACTACGCCGTGATAGGAAATGTCAGGTTCGTTGAACAGCGGGAAGCGCGGGTTGTTCTTGTAATCAAAGCCGCCGCAGACGACAATCCCCGCCATTACGTGTCCATGACCGGAAAGCATTTTAGTCGCGCTGTGGACGACTATGTCTGCGCCGTGCTCAAGCGGTTTGCAAAGATAAGGCGTGTTGAAAGTGCCGTCAACCATGAACGGAATCCCGTGACGATGCGATATTTCTGCAATTTTTTCAATATCGCTGATATTGGCGTTAGGGTTGCCGATGAGTTCAGTGAAAAGCAGTCTGGTCTTATCAGTAATTGCGCTTTCCCAAGCGGTCATATCGTCGGGGTTTACGAATTTGACGTTGATTCCGAGCCGCCGCAAACTTACATTCATCATATTGATTGCGCCGCCGTAAATATCGGAAGAAGAAACGATTTCATCACCCGCTTGACAAAGATTCACAAACACATTGAACATCGCCGCATGCCCCGACGAAAATGCCAGTGCGCCCACGCCGCCCTCAAGGGTTGCGATTCTCTCTTCCAGGAAGCCGTTGGTGGGGTTCATGAGGCGGGAGTAGATATTACCTGCCTGCGAAAGCTCGAAAAGATTCTTTGCGTGTTCGACATTGTCGAAGTAGTAGGCGTTGGTCTGATACAGAGGCGGAGCGACAGCGTGTGTGGCGTCGTCGCCGTGATAGCCCGCGTGAATCATGTTGGTTTCAAATCCGTAGTTTTTCTCGTTTGACATAGGTTTCCTTTCTTTTGCGGTGCGCCGAAAGCAACACACCTATGATGGATTTATGAAAATTTAATTATAATTTCGTAAAAAGACTTTTTTTTCTGCTCGTTTTATGGTAGAATAAGAATAGACTTTTCCATTATACAACACAACAGGGGGTTTTGTCAAATATGCGGGACATAAAAAATGCGGCGGTTGCTGTAATTATTATTTTAACAATCGCTCTGAACATAGACAGCGGCGCAGTTTTGAGAGTCTCGGCGTTTGAACCGGGCATTGAAACAATTTATTCCGACAGCGTTTTTATGGTGCATTTGGAAACAGATATACCTGTTTTCCGTCGCAATGAGTTTGAGCGGGTTGTCCCCGCTTCCACTACGAAAATAATGACTGCCCTGCTTGTGCTTGACCATGTTGAGAACCTGAACAGCTTCGTCACGGTGACTGACGAGATGAACAGCCGGTTTCAGTCAAACCCGAACTTCACATATGTGCAGGCTGCCGATATTCAAATCGGGCAGACGAACGTGACATACATGGATTGTCTTTACGCGCTGATGATTTATTCGGCATGCGACGCGGCGAACGTTTTGGCGTACAGCGTCGGCGGAACAATCGACAACTTTGTCGCCATGATGAATCAAAAAGCACAGGAACTCGGCGCGGTAAATACTAATTTTACGAACGCACACGGGCTTCATGAAAATAATAATTACACCTGCGCTTTTGATATGTTTAAAATTACGCAGTATGCGTATGATAAGCACCCTGCTTTCATGCAAATCGTAGGTACGCGCGACCATCGTATGCCCGCGAACAGCAGGAATTCTGACGGCGAAGTCCTGCCGAACACCAACAGAATGTTATTCAGAGACAGCGCGTATTATTACGAGCCTGTTATCGGCGTTAAAACCGGAAGTCTGGACGAGCTTTATGACACGGATACGGGCGAGCGGGCGCCTGGGCTGTTTAATCTTGTTACAATCGCAACCCGCGACGGGCATACCTACATGATAGTTTCGCTCAATGCACCTTATCACGATGAGCCGTTTAACAGGGGATTTTTCGCTTACACCGACCATTTGGAGCTTTACAGATGGGCGTTTAGTTCGCTGGAGTACAAGTTAATTCTGCCTGAGCATGATGTTATCGCGCAGGGCGACGTGCGGGACGGCATTGAGGACCGCATACAAATGCGGCCCGCCGGCGAATTCAGTTACATGCTCCCCCGAAACCTTGACAGAAATGCCGTCCACAAAGAAATTACAATCAACTGGCACTGCGGGGAGGAGCGGGTTTTCTTCGCGCCGATTGAACGGGGTGAGGTTCTCGGATACGTTGAACTCATGCTGGCGGGTGAGGTGCTTACGCGCATTAATTTAATTGCCGTCAGCGAGGTGAGCCCCTCGCTTGAATCGCGGATTCTCGGCAATGTCACGGGGATTTTCGGCGAGTGGTGGTTTCAGACAGGTGTCGCGCTTGTCGCCGCGCTCATGATTTTTATAATTATTCTGCGCCTGATAAACAATCAGCGCGAGAAGAACCGCAGAATGGCGCGCAGCCGCAGCAGCAGTAACCGTAACAGAAGAAATCTGCCGTAAAGCTATGAATGTAAATATAATCACGCTCGGGAAGTTACGGGAGAATTATTTCAAAGAAGCGAGCGCAGAATACGAGAAAAGGCTCTCTGCGTATTGTAAACTTAAAATAATTGAGCTTGAACCCTCAAAACCCATTATAAAGATACCAAAATCATTCTGCACAGCCCTCTGCTCCGAGGGTGAAAAATATACAAGCGAAGAATTTGCGGAGAAGCTTTTAAGGATAGGGCAGAATTTAAGTTTCATTATAGGCAGCTCGGAAGGGCTTGCTGAAAGCATTAAAAGCAGCGCGGATTTAAAGCTGTCGCTTTCGGACATGACATTTCCGTATCAGCTTGCGAGAATTATGCTGTTAGAGCAGATTTACAGAGCGTTTTCGATTAATAATAACGGGAAATATCATAAATAATGAATCAACGCCGCAAAAGAACCCCCTTTTCGGGGGTTTTTCTTTCTGCTCCAATATTCTAAAATTTGACAAAATCCTACATTCATGCTATACTTACATTGCGGAATCGCTTAACATCTTCTTCCCGCGAGCAAACAAAAGCCGTACCACGCAAAATATGCGGTAACATATTGCGGTTGGCAAAACCTCTGATGCGAAGACGTCGAAAGGAGGTGATGCTATGCTGACCCTCTTCGCAAATATCCAAAAAGGAGGGGATGCCCATGGAATTGGTATATACGCTTTTAATACTGGTAACAGTATTGTGTATAATCGAGGAAATGCGAAGACCGCCCCGTGCTTAAGAAGGCGGTCTAAAAACCCAACCGGAAGAGCCAACCGCAAAACGGTACGGCTTTTGTTATTTACATTATACCATATGTTCCCCGCTTTGTCAACCCCCGCAAAAAACCCGTTCCTAAAATTTGACAAAATCCAACGTTTATGTTACAATTACATTGCGGAACTGCAAACATCTCCCCGCGCACAAAAAGCCGTACCACGCAAAATATGCGGTAACATATTGCGGTTGGCAAAACCTCTGATGCGAAGACGTCGAAAGGAGGTGATGCATGCTGACCCTCTTCGCAAATACCCAAAAAGGAGGGGATGCTTTATGGAATTAATGATATTGCTACTTATACTACTTGTAGTATTGCGTATTATTGAGGAAGTTAAAAGACCGCCCCGTGCTTAAGAAGGCGGTCTAAACCCGTTTTTGAAAGCCAACCGCAAAACGGTACGGCTTTTGTTATTTACATTATACCATACGTTCCCCGCTTTGTCAACCCCCGCAAAAGAACCCCCTTTTCGGGGGTTCTTTTCTGCGCTCTCGCGCATATTTACGTTTTTGTTGTAAACTCTTTCGTTATGCAGCTACCTGCGGTGATGAGCCTACAATAGTACGGTCTGCGGTATCTCTTCTTCCGTTAATTATTTGACCGGGAGGAACTACTGCAGTCGTTGTTGCGGTAGCCGGTGTAACAGTTATTGCTGCCGGCACCGCTCTGTCGGCAATACTTGCTACATAAAGACCAACGTGAGCACTGTTACGGGCGCCGAGAATCCTGAATGTACTGCCGTCTACCGAGTCGGGCATAGCCTCATCTAAAAATGATTTCAATGATGCCGGAGCATCTGGCGCAGCTGCAATACCGTCAGCCATTCTGAAGCCTCCGGTGGGGGCAGTTACGCCGCCGGCAGCAGCAGTGGTGATATGAAGCCCTCTTCCGGTTACGTCTATCTGCCAGTCAAAAGGAGCAGTTATGCCGCCGTTTTTCTGTGCGAGGTCGGAGAGCCAGTATGTTACTTGATTTCTCATGCTTGCCGCAGCAGAGTTCGCGCTGGAAATCCTTGCATTGGTGATAAAGTTTGCCATCAGCGGGATAAGTATAGCTGCGAGAACGCCGATAATCGCGATAACAACCATCAGCTCAACGAGGGTAAAGCCTTTTTTTGCTTTCAAAGCCTGAAGTTTACGAAT
>JAITFV010000186.1 GCA_031281115.1 Oscillospiraceae bacterium
GCGTTTCGCTTTTTAAGTTAAAGGGGCTTGCGCTGTTGCGACAGCGCCCGCTGCGCTCACGCAGCGGAAACCCGTTTAAATTGAAAACTGTGGAACAGTTTTCAATTTAAACGATTATAAAATCTATTGTAGCCTTACTCGTACATCCAATCCCAATCGGAATCAATTTCAGCATTCGGAAGCGCAGCCCGAAGCTCATCTATTTGTGCGCCGGTAAGTTCGGGATTCATAAATGCCACGCTGACCCACTCTAAATCCGAGAGTCCGAAAAGGGGCGACAAGTCGGTGATATTGTTCTCATCAAGGTCAAGGTATACAAGATTTGTGAGGTTCGCGAGAGGGGAAATATCGGTGATATCATTATCCCATAAGTACAGATTATGCAGCATAGTAAGTCCGGCGAGAGGGGAGATGTCTCTGACGAAGTTTTCGTCTAAATCTATAAATTCTAATTTTGTTAAATTAGCGAGCGGGGAAATATCGGTAATTACATTATCCCATAAACTCAGCTCAACAAGATTTGTCATGTTAGCGAGAGGGCTGATGTCCCTTATACGGTTGTGGCGTAAATCGAGAGTTTCCAAATTCACAAGACCGGCGAGCGGCGAAATGTTAGTTAAATTATTACCGTCAAGGTCTAAGTAAAGTAAATTTGTCAAGTACTGAAGCGGTAATATGTCTTCATCGGTAAGACCCATCTCCATTAACGTAAGCTCTGTTTCGTTTATACTGATTTCCATTCCGCCTATATTGATTGTATCACCGGTTGCGGCGGGAGTTGTGGGGAGCGCGAGTTCCGGTTCGGGTTCGCCGAGGACGATAAGCGTATCTTCAGAAGCCGGCGCACCTTCAACAAAATCCTGTACGACAGGACGCTCTCTCGCGGGGGGGGCGGGTGACTCGTCCCCGCAAGCGGCGAGAGTAAGAAGCACAGTCAGCGCGAAAAGCATTGCCGATAATTTCTTTTTCATAGTAAACCTCACTTTTATAATTTTATGGTATACTTATTTTATCATATGTTTTTATGTTTGTCAATAGAATTTACATTTTTGCTTTACAAGTCAAGATATTTACGCAGAAACTTCACCGACAAATCAATCCAGCCGGCACAGGGGTTGTTGAAATATTTTTCGTTCGCACCCGCGCCCTTTGAGCAGTCGGAAAGCCCGTGCGGGCCGCTGTCATACATATGCATTTCAACCGGCACGTTATTAGAAACGCAGGCCTTCGCCATAACTATGCTGTTATGCGCGCTGACAGAACTGTCGTCAGCCGTACACCAAAGGAAAATCGGCGGCGTTTTCGGGGTTACACGGTTCTCAAGTGAAAGTCGCGACAGGGTTGCCTGATTAGCGTCATCGCCTGCCAAAATCGCAAACGAGCTTTTGTGCGGGGAAGTCACGCCGCTGATTACAGGGTAGCAAAGAACTGCCGCCGAGGGTTTAATGTCATCTGGTTCGCAGCCGATTACGCGCACGATGCCGGTATCGCTCCACATCGTAGCAAGGCAACCGGCTAAATGCCCGCCTGCGGATGCACCGACAACAGCGATTTTATCTTTATCAATGCCGAACTCGTCTGCCCTTGCCTTGATTTTAAACATGGCATATGCGGCATTGGTGAAAGCAGCGGGATATTTCTTCCCGCAGGTATAATTAAGTATAAAAGCGTTGAATCCCTCTGCAACGTAACGCATGGCGAGCGGTTCGGCTTCTTTATCGGAGCAGTATTCATAACCTCCGCCCGGGAAAATAACTACGGCAGGGCGCGCGTGTGTCCACGGGATTTCCTCGATTCTGCTCAGAACAAAGGCTCTAACGTAGGCGGTACGCTCATTATTGAGAAAAAAAGTTTTAATCGTCATTGTTTTACGCCCTTTCGCCAAAATTCAGCACACTGCCGGACATTTCCGCTAACTTCCGAATGAATTGATTTTCGAGCAAATTTTTTGTCAGACAAGACGAATTTTCGCAGTAATACTGTATGTATTACAAGAAAATTCAACGAAGTTCGGCAGAAAAGGTGCCGAAAATCTATCATGAGCGAGGTTAGTGAAATTGTCTACTATATATTATACCTTATAATTAATATAGTTGTCAAGAGCCTCTTAACAAAACAAAATCATCGATGTAAATATCGTTATTTGCCCCCTGATTATTAGTTTCTATATAAACAAAAGCTCTGAAGTGCTCTGCACGGTTGATTGTCACCTTGCCGTGAAGCAGAACCCAGCCGTCGTCTGTCACGTGTCCCTCCGGATATGCTGTTTCCCATTCGGCGATGCCGGGTTCATGCTCACCGTTCACGGGTAATCTGTATTTAGATAATATTCCGAGTTCCTGGCTGTAATCTTTAAATTGCTCGTAATAAGGGAACACCACCCCGCCGAGCTGAGAGTTAGTTTCAAGTGACAAATAAACTTTGCAGGAAGGCGCGCCGTTGGGTACTTTTACCCAGACCATAACTTCATAGTTTTTTAATCCCTCCTTGGTATATTTGGCAATATCAATTGATGCCCCGTGCCAATTTGCGTAGCGACCGGAGATTTTTAAGCAGGAACTCCCGCTGCGCTTAACTTCAGAGGTTAATGAGAGCTTTATTTTCTGTTCCGCTGTGCTGCCTCCAAGCTGCCACGAGGGTCCCCGCACAACCCAGTCGCAGAGACTGTCGTTAAAACTACAAGTACACAGTATACGAGAAGGGTCGGGTATATATGAAAACGTTTTATTAACGCGCGCCTTTTTCTTGAAAAATTCAAACAAAATAGTTTTCCTCCCCGTTATTTTTAACTATATTTTATCATAAACCTAACAAAAAGTCAAGGGGAGGAATTCCCCGCGCACTCTTGACAGGCGGCGAGTTTTGTTGTATAATTTTAAGAGACGGATATAGTCCTTTAACTTAAAAAGCGTTTCGCTTTTTAAGTTAAAGGGGCTTGCGCTGTTGCGACAGCGCCCGCTGCGCTCACGCAGCGG
>JAITFV010000234.1 GCA_031281115.1 Oscillospiraceae bacterium
GAACCGCCAAAGGCGGCTTGACTTGACTGCATAGCTGATTGTCCGTGCTGATGGCACGGCGGCAAGCGCCGCTTGCCGAGAAAACACTTTAGTGTTTTCAATTTAATCAGCTATATAGGTTCAGTATAGCATAAATTTACCAGCTCGTCAACACCCGAAAAAACCTTTCGTCATAAACTCAAGGCTTTTCTTAAAAGTCAGCTTTTCTATGCAGTGAACTGCGACTATGTCACACTCGAAGACGACTTTATCCCCGAGCCGCACGGTAAACCTGCCGAGAACCTGCCCTGTTTCAACCGGTGCCTCTATGCTTTCGCTCGCTCCGAATTCAGCTTCAAACACAGCTCCATCTGCTTCATCGCGGTGCGAAATAAACCTTACCGGAATCGCAGGCGCGACAGCTACGCTTTTTTCAACGCCGCGCAAAATGCTGACAGGAGGCAGACTCAAGGCGTCTGTTTCCGGTTCAAAATATTCAAAGTTTTCAAAACCGGTGTCAAGAAGTTCTGTGCAGAGATTATCGCGCACATCTTCATCTTTTGCACCGAGCACAACCGCAACTAATCTCATTCCGCCGCGCTCCGCGCAGTTGGCAAGGCTCAACCTTGCCGCCTTTCCGCCTAAGATTCCCTCGTACTGTTGTGCTATTCGGTTAGTGTTGACTAATTGCGTTTCGCGTTCTGTACCTTTGCGAACTTCAGACAAGCGAGTTGTGAAATAATTTCCAAAAGAGTTATGCATACCGTCGTTGAAAAGCGCGGCGGTCATAACAGCAACGTCGCGGGCTGTGGAAACTGTTTCTTCGGTAAACCCGCCGGGGTCTGCGAAAAAAGTGTTTTCCATGCCGAGTTCGGCGGCGCGCTCATTCATGAAAGCGGCGAATTTTTCTCCGCTTCCTGCAATATATTCCGCAATCGCAAGTGTTGCGTCATTGGCGGAGCTTATTATAACAGCTTTGACAAGCTCGCCGAGCGGCATTACTTCGCCCGGATTAAGCCAGATTACAGGCGCTTTCATGTCCATTACGCCTGCCGGAGCGGGAACGGAGTCGGCAAGGGTAATATTTCCTGCCTCAAGCTCTTCCGCGATTATAAGCAGCGTCATAATCTTAGCAAGCGAAGAAATTGGAAACTGTTCGTTTTCGTTACGAGAGAGGAGGATTTCGCCTGTTTCGGCTTCGATTAAAACATAAGCTTCCGCATGCTCGCTTGCAGAAACCGGTATAATAAACACGGCGGCAGATACTGTGGCTATTAATATATAAATAAAAATTTTCATAGTTACCTCGTTTTATTTTCTTTTTAGGACGGGTTCTTATATAGCTGACGCAACAGCGCCATCCCTAAATCCAATAAACCGATTTATTGGATTTTAGTATTAGTTTTTGTAAACCTTCAATTTTTATGTATATAATCGTTTAAATTGAAAACTGTTCCACAGTTTCAATTTAAACGGGATTCCGCTGCGTGAGCGCAGCGGGCGCTGTCGCAACAGCGCCAGCCCCTTTAACTTAAAAAGCGAAACGCTTTTTAAGTTAAAGGACTATAGTATAAATTTATAGAATTTTAAGTTAATCGGGTATAACAATTAAAAGAAAGCCAAAAATAAAGAAAACACAGCAATTATGTCTGTGCAATTTGCTGTATAAATTGCGGGAGTAAAAATGAAGTATCTGTTTTTATTTTTAATAGGCGGATTCGTGTACGGCGGTATGGAAGTAACTTTCAAAGGCGGCGACACTCATCTGTCAATGTTTATATTAGGCGGGCTGTGCTTTTTGCTGATAGGCGCACTGAGCAGAAAAATCCACCTTCTGCTCAGAATGTCTGCAGGTGCGGCGATTATCACCGCGCTTGAATTTCTTTGCGGTTTAATCGTTAATGTCTGGCTGGGGTTTGCCGTGTGGGACTATTCAAACCTGCCGTTGAACGTTATGGGGCAGATTTGCCTGTGGTTTACGATTATTTGGTTTTTTCTGTCGTTTATCGGGATTGCGCTTGATAACTTAGTGAAGTGGCAGTTATTCGGCGGCGAACGCCCGACGCTCAAGCTCGGGAAAATTGAAAAAAGACGGCTTATTTAGGAACTGCCAAGAAATAAACTTGACAATCCCTCCGCTGCGTGAGCGCAGCGGGCGCTGTCGCAACAGCGCAAGCCCTTTTAACTTAAAAAGCGAAACGCTTTTTAAGTTAAAGGACTATAACGTCTTTTTTCAGCAGCAAGCGCGGTTTCTGCCGAGCAGATTCACGAAGTCATCATCATCGCCGCCTTCATCATCGCCATCATCGCCGTTATTATCACCGTTACCGCAGTGACAACGGCAACGACAGCAGCGACAGCAATGACAGCAGCAGCGTCTGCGGCGACCGCCGGCAAAGTTGAATCTGAACAGGTTACAAATATTGCATCTTCCGAACATAATGTATAGTCCTTTCTGTTAGAATTTTATATTTTTGACATTCTTTTACATTATATGCTAAAGTTTTTAACCTGTGCAGAAAAATGTCGAATTATAATCGTTTAAATTGAAACTGTTCCACAGTTTCAATTTAAACGGGTTTCCGCTGCGTGAGCGCAGCGGGCGCTGTCGCAACAGCGCAAGCCCCTTTAACTTAAAAAGCAGGCATAGCCGTAATCAGATTAATTTACCGTTTTTTCGGAACACCGAGGGCGTCGTTCCCTACATTTTGTATCTATATCAATACAATCATCTAATAGAGCCTTCTTGAAAATAATTTTATAAAAATATTGACATTGTAAATTTTATGTGCTATACTATGTTGCAGTGTTTGAAAAATAAGGATAATTGTTCATTGTCAGCTGTGCATTGTCAATTGTTCATCATTGGCAGGTGAAAAGAAATGGCAGTACCGAAAAAACGAGTTTCACGTACACGCCGCGATAAAAGACGTTCGCAGGTATGGAAGCTTGATGCGCCCGCTTTTTCCCGTTGTACGAAATGCGGTGAGCTGAAGTCCCCGCACAGAGTATGCCGCGAATGCGGATTTTATAAAGGCAGGGAAATAATCGCGCAGGAAGAAGCGTAATAGAAAAATTTAGGGGCGAACACAGTTCGCCCCTACGATTTCGCAAGAGACCTAAGGTTGAAAATAAACAGTGCTATAATCGTTTAAATTGAAAACTGTTCCACAGTTTCAATTTAAACGGGTTTCCGCTGCGTGAGCGCAGCGGGCGCTGTCGCAACAGCGCA
>JAITFV010000237.1 GCA_031281115.1 Oscillospiraceae bacterium
TCCACAGTTTCAATTTAAACGGGTTTCCGCTGCGTGAGCGCAGCGGGCGCTGTCGCAACAGCGCAAGCCCCTTTAACTTAAAAAGCGAAACGCTTTTTAAGTTAAAGGACTATATCTGCAAAACAAGACAAAAATATAAAATTCGCAGATTTGCGTACACTTTTAATACAATTAGGTTTTCATGAGAGAATTAAAGGCGACCATTTTATATTCAAAGCACAAAATTTACCTGAAAGAATCAACATTCAACCTGACGGAAATATGGCTAAATCTTATCAAGTGCGGCAAATAAGAAGCATCATAAGAAACTATAAACTTGGAGGCGATAGCGATGAATAACATTCCAAAATACGAAATAATTATTTGGTGGAGCAAGGAGGACGGGTGTTACCTTGCCGAAGTTCCCGAACTCGCCGGCTGCATGGCGGATGGGAAAACTTTAAAAGATGTAACGGAAAACATAGAGCAAATTATACGCGAGTGGATTGAGTGCGCGCTTGAAGACGGCGATGAAATACCACAGCCAAGAGGAAGATTGAAGTTTGCGTAAAACCAAAACCGGCGGAATTTCCGCCGGTTTTGCTATGTGTGGGTTTAATCTTCTTTCTGCTCTTTAAGCGACCGCACACTCTGCGCGAGGCTTCTTATGTTCTTCCCCATATCGACAAACAACTCTATAATCTCGGCAAGCACAAAAAAACCAAAACCAGCAATAGCTCCCGATATAAGCCCCGCTACAAATTTAATTAAACCCCCTATTTCCGAAATACCAATTTCATATAAGATTATGTCTAAAAAGTCATTAAATTGAAGTGCTATAAAAGCCGAAAGAGCAACTATACAGCCCATTATCCTTAACGCAATTTTTGAGATTGATAAAATGGGGTAGCTTGAATCTGTGGGCATATATTTTTTTATTTTGCGACAACCAAAAATAATAACATTAATAATAGTTGTAACCAGACAAACTTGAAATATTGTCATAAAAATTCCGCCAATAAGCCCTAATACGTCAGCGTTTTCAATACTTTCGGCACTTCCAACCACAGCTCTCAAAAAAAGATTTATTATCAGAGAAACGACTCCTGCAAACCCGACAAATAATTTCCCCTTTTGAAAAGTGCGGCAAATTTGGACCACGCAAGCGATAATTACTACAGTAACTAAAATACTTAATATAAAAAGCATAGTTTGGGGTGGTGCGCTTGATGATGCATCTGATGTCATTCGCACCGGTGAAGAAAGAATTCTTTCCATATTTCCTCCTAATGTTCGGCATTTTCTGCCTTTAATAGCCATATTCTATCATAAAACAATCAAAATGTCAAGCAATAAAGCCTTAAATGTTTGCCTAAACATTTAAGGTGGTGTGGCTGTCATATGTTTTATGCTATCATATTAGTAAAAAGAGGTGTAAATATGATAGCCGATAAGATAAGAGAATTAAGAGAAGCGCGGGGAATTACACAAGCAAGTTTAGCACGGTCACTGGGTCAGACAAGGAATTCAGTGAACAGCTATGAACAGGGTTTATCCGTCCCGAGCGTATCTACGCTTGTTGAGTTGTGCAAATTTTTCAATGTCAGCGCGGATTATCTGCTTGAGCTTGACGATAGCACGAATATACGTGTTACAGGCTTGGAACCGGATGAAATCGCGCTGATTTATAATATAGTTGAAAAAATAAGAAGCAATAAGTAGGGGCGGCTTTTCAAGCCGCCTTTTATTAATATTGACAAAATGCTGTACGGCAGTGGGAACACTTTTGTTGGCGTACTTAACATATAAGTTACTCCGCAAAAAAGGCAAAAAGTAACCGTCGTCTTTGCTGAGAAACGGTTACTTTTTTAGTTAACTTAATCAGCTGACCGCTAAAGGTCTGCCTTTTCACTTACATTATAACATAAATAAATCAATCTGTCAACTATGTTTTATTGCTTTAAAATCCTATTCTCTCCTCGATATACTTTTGAACTTCATCAATCGGCAATCTAATCTGCTCCATGCTGTCGCGTTCGCGGATTGTAACTTTTCCGTCCTCGAGCGTTTCAAAGTCAACAGTCACGCAGAACGGCGTGCCGATTTCGTCCTGCCTGCGGTACCGCTTGCCGATGCTGCCGGTTTCGTCATACTCGCACATGAATGATTTGCACAGCTCTGCATATAGCTCTCCTGCTTTTTCGCCGAGCTTTTTTGATAAAGGCAACACTGCCGCCTTGTATGGCGCGAGATAGGGATGAAAACGCAGAACAGTGCGGGTTGTGCCATCGTCTAAAACTTCCTCGTCATAAGCGTCGGTAAGCGCCGCGAGCAGCAGCCGCTCAACGCCGAGGCTCGGTTCAACAACATACGGAATGTATTTCTCGTTGGTTTCGGGGTCGGTGTATTCGAGGGTTTTGCCTGATTCGTTGATGTGCTGCTTTAAGTCATAATCTGTACGGTCGGCAAGCCCCCAAAGCTCACCCCAGCCGAAAGGATACAAGTACTCGAAGTCGGTGGTTGCTTTCGAGTAGAAGCTGAGTTCCTCTGCCGTATGGTCGCGCAGGCGCAGGTTTTCTTCTTTTAAGCCGAGGGACAGCAGCCAGTTTTTGCAGAAGTCCTTCCAGTAATTGAACCATTCCAAATCTGTGCCGGGTTTGCAGAAAAATTCAAGCTCCATCTGCTCAAACTCGCGCACGCGGAAGATGAACTTGCCGGGCGTGACTTCGTTTCTGAACGACTTTCCGATTTGTGCGACGCCGAAAGGAATCTTGCGGCGCGTTGTGCGCTGAATATTCGCGAAGTTCACGAAAATACCCTGCGCCGTTTCGGGACGCAGATAGATTTCCGCCGCGGTGTCTTCATCTATGCCTTGAAAAGTCTTGAACATAAGATTAAACTTTTTTATTTCGGTGAAATCGGTTTTTTCACAGTCGGGGCAGGGGATTTTCTTTTCGCGTATATAATCCTCAAGCTGCTTGTTTTCCCAGCCGGCTGTTAAAGTTCCACCACCGGGGTTCCCGGCATCGAAATCTTCGATGAGATTATCGGCGCGGTGGCGAGTTTTGCAGTTCTTGCAGGAAATGAGCGGGTCGGAGAAGCCGGCTAAATGCCCGGATGCGTTCCAGGTCTGCGGATTCATCAGAATCGCGCTGTCTAAGCCGACATTGTACCTGCTTTCCTGCACGAATTTTTTCAGCCACGCTTTCTTAATGTTAGCTTTAAGTTCCGCGCCGAGGGGACCGTAGTCCCATGTATTTGCCAAGCCGCCGTAAATTTCGCTCCCTGCGAAGATGAAGCCGCGCCCCTTGCATAAGGCAATCAGCTTGTCCATTGTTTTTTCAGTGTTTTGCATTTTTATGACCATTCCTTCCTCTATCTCCTATATTTATCTTTTTATAGACGATTGCGATTAGCTGCACTCACGTAGCGGAAACCTCCGTCAACAGTCAACTGCCATCGTCCAGTTCATATCATCTTCGATTTTACCGTACTGGATTCCCGTCAGTGTGTCGTAAAGTTTCGCGGAAACTTCGCCGATTTTATTATCGTTTATTTTCATTTCAACCTCGCCCCATTTAAGCAGTCCTACAGGTGAAATAACCGCGGCTGTGCCTGTACCGAAGATTTCCTTTAATGCGCCGCTCTTGTAAGCGTCTGCGATTTCGTCTATGGAAATTTTATGTTCTGTTACTTTCATGCCCCATTTTCGGCATAGCTCAATTACAGATTTTCTCGTGATACCGCCGAGAATCGACCCGCCTTGCAGTTCGGGCGTTATAACTTCATCGCCGAGGACGAAGAAAATGTTCATCGCGCCGACTTCCTCAATGTATTTGCGCTCAATACCATCAAGCCACAGCACCTGCGCGATCCCCTGCTTCTGCGCTTCCACCTGCCCTGCGAGCGAGGCTGCGTAGTTGCCGCCTGTTTTGGTGTAACCGGGGCCGCCGCGCACCGCACGCACAAAGCTTTCCTCAACGTAAATCCCGACCGGGTTCAAGCCTGTTGCGTAGTAGGGCCCTGACGGCGATGTTATGATTATAAACATATATTCCTCGCCCGGGCGCACGCCGACGAACGGGTCGCAAGCGAACACAAACGGGCGCACATACAGCGACGCGCCGTCACTGTGCGGAATCCAGTCTTTATCAAGTTTTATAAGTTCTTTTAAACCCTCGAGAGCCAAATCTTCCGGAATCTCCGGAATACACATACGCGCCCCCGAAAGATTCATGCGGGTGAAGTTTTCCTCGGGGCGGAAAAGCTGAATTTTATCTCCGCCGACTCTGTACGCTTTCATGCCCTCGAATATAGTCTGCGAGTAGTGCAGAACCATGGCGGCAGGGGACAGCGGAATGTCATCAAAAGGCACTATGCGCGGGTCATACCAGCCCTTGTCTTTATGATAATTCATGACGAACATATGGTCGCTGAATATCCGCCCGAAGCCGAGCGTACTGTCATCGGTCGGTATCGGCTTAGGGTTGGAGGTTTTTGTGATTTTTATGCTCATGCTCATTTTTGTTGTCCTTTCTTTTGGTCTTTTCATACCGATTCCAATCAGAGATTGGAATCGGGGTACCGCAGTCTACGGACTGCGGATGCTGTCGCAACAGCGCAATCCCTGTTTCTGAACAAACAAAGTTTGTTCAGAAACAGTATCAGTATAACATAAAATCCTTGCAATTGCAAGGATTTTTGTTTCAAGGGTACGCAGTAATCAGATTAATTTGCCGTTTTTTCGGAACGCCGAGGGCGTCGTTCCCTACATTTTGTATCTATAATCGTTTAAATTGAAAACTGTTCCACAGTTTCAATTTAAACGGGTTTCCGCTGCGTGAGCGCAGCGGGCGCTGTCGCAACAGCGCA
>JAITFV010000254.1 GCA_031281115.1 Oscillospiraceae bacterium
GCTTATAACCGTTGAATATTATTTGGAAGAGCTTGAAGTGTTTTTTAGAAACGACGAATGGTATGACGCCGAAAGAGCTTTAAGAATTGACGATGTGCACAAATACTTTCCGATTGAAGTTATGAGGAACAGAGGCGAGACCTGTTACTCGGTTTATAAAACTCGTGAGGGTGGTAATTTTTATGTGTTTTGGGACGATCATGACTATTACCACGCTTTTAAAAAAGGGGAGGTAGGTTCTGCAATACATTTACAGCCGCCGTTTAAAGATAAAAATGATTTTAAAAAGCTAAAAAACGGCGTTGCCACCGCTCAAGATGTTTATGAAATCGACGATGATTTTTACTTTTGTGGCATCCATTTTATGTTCTTGAAACCCGATGTGCCAACTACATTTCAAGAAGTGTCTTACAGCCTTTTAAAAAACGATAAAGTCATGGTTATAGAGTATAAAATTGAAAAAATATATGACGAAAACGGGCAGTTAAAAGAAGATTATGGTCGGATACCGTTGAGAAAAAAAGATTACACCGTGGTAAATAAAGAAGTGTTTTTTAGAGAAGATGTGCAATATTCATGGTTTAGCTATATTTTACCGGGTGATATGCCTTGACAAATTCAGATCCAATCTGGCATGGTACACTTGATGTGATACCTTGGGGCTTCGGTTTGCCCTTTATTTGGGAAAATGCCGAAAACCAACCGAAAAGCGGGAAATCGCAGTACAAAAAGGCAAAAGAAAAAGGCTCGGCGGCATATGAATATTGGAAATTTATTAATGAGGTGACTAACTATTAAAAGTCAAGTACTTTTCCGAAAAAAGTTAAAAATTTTTTTCAAACACAAGTTAATCATAGGAAAGCGCGCCCTCTAATGAGAGCGATTTTTTGAAAGTCGAATAACCAACAATCCGCTCCAAGCTACGCTTTACACAGATTATTGGTTATCGAAGAAGTTCGGCATCAAACTTCAAACCTTTGGTTTCTAAGGCGAAGATTAAGCGAACTAATTTCTTGGCAACGTGGTTCATGGCAACATAATGTGGTTTACCCTCGTCCCGCTTTTTACGATAATAAGTAGCGAAAACTTCATTGTGAAGGCAAACAGAGCGTGAGCAATTCATCAACGCACAACGCAGATGTGACGAACCACGCTTAACCATTCGACCGTTGTGTTCCATCGTGCCGGATTGGAAATAACCCGGTTCAAGCCCGGCAAAAGACAGCATTTTGTTAGCGTTAGAAAAACGCAAGAAGTCTCCGTATTCAGAAACAATCACAGCAGCCGAAAATTCACCAATTCCTCTAATCGACAGCGTTGGCGGGTCAATAGTTCTGATAAACTTGGTTATTTCAGTTTCGACTTGGTTGATTTTACAGTCGATTTGAAAATACAAGTCTAAAACCGTTTCAAGTTCGATACGGTAATATTCGTTGAAAGCACCGACCGTGTTCTTTGCGAGATACTTCAACTCCACGAATTTAGCCATTGAAAAACGTCCACGTGAAATACAACGTAGTTTCTCGTAAGATTGCGAGTTCATGTTTGAGATTTTCACGGCAGATTGATAGTGACCGAGAATGTACAAAGCCGTTACTGAGAATTTATTGCCGAAAAATTGCTTAAATTCAGGGAAAACGCAATCAAGAATGTTTGTGAGCTGAATCAGATAGCGGCTTCGTGTGGTGACGAGACTGCTCCTAAATCTGGTCAGTTGTTTAAGGGCGAACCTGTCATAAAAATCTGTCTGATACGGATTGTAAACCCTTTCACACAAATATCCCGCAATGTTTTTCGCACAAATTTTGTCGGTCACAGTGCGGCGTAAAGAGTTACTTCTCATGTACTCTTTAATGAGAAGCGGGTTGATTTCCATGAAACTGAACCCTTTTTTCTCAAGAAACAATTTCAAATTAACGGCATAATTACCGGTGGATTCAAATCCGATGCGAATACTGTCGCTATCGAACTCCTCCAACACTTTTTGAAATTGTGAGAACCCTTTGGCATCGTTGGTGAACGCAAAACCGTCGTTCACCACCTCGCCGAAGTCGGACAGAATAAAGCAATCGTGCTTGTACTTGGAAATGTCGATTCCTGCATAAATCATAGGCAGTCCTCCTGAAAAATTATTTAGCACTTGACGGTCTGCGCAGGTCATCTGCCCATGTATTCACGTAAATTAAACGTCCGAGCGTTATCTAACTTATCAACAATTTAAGACAGTGCCTGCGGTTTGAGTCACCTCCAAACAGTCAAAGCCGTAAGAAACGTGTACAAATCCGCAGTGCCACATCTATTATATCAGACGGGTAGCTACTCCCGTTGATAGCAAAAATTATGAAAGGGGAAAATAATAGAGCTACTCAAAAAAAGAGTAACTCCATTATACGTGAAACGATGAAGGCTTTGGTTGAATGTCCGTACTGCGGACAAAAACGCCCCGACACTTCCGGACCTTGCCCGCATTGCAAGAACGGATAATAAAATCAGCCGAAGACAAAGTCTGCGGTTTTGCAGACTTTGTCATAATTCGGTTAATTTGTAA
>JAITFV010000264.1 GCA_031281115.1 Oscillospiraceae bacterium
CTCACCAATTCCATTTCGTGTTCTGTTAGAATGTTTTTTGATTTTCTCATGAAAATAACCTCCATAAATTTTTTCTTCATGGAGATTATTGGCATTTACACGGAGGATTATTCAGACTCATTGTTTATTGTGCAGATAAACAATCCTCGGCAATATTCAATTAACTAACCTCTGCCAACTTCTCGTATGGCTTGAAAACCAGTTCTTCATTGACATTCCCGATGAAGCGATAGAAAATATCAATCTGCTTGCACTTCTCGCCGTCAATTACCTCGGTTTCATGGACGATGATTTTTTCAATCAGTGTATGCGTCAATTCAGAATCAAGCTCGGTGATGTCGGTGTATTTCTTGATTAATTCCGAAAAAGAATCGACGTTGCGTGATTTATTAGCGCTGTCGTCAAGTGCGCCGGTGATTACGTCGTGCCGCTTTTCTAACTCCGCCTGCTCCGCTTCGAGATTCGCGGTTAATGATACGAACCGCTTCTGCGTGATTATTCCGAAAGTCATATCCTCATAACTTTTCTGAATCAGCGTGTCGATTTCATCTAACCGCCGTTTGCTGTGCGTCGCTTCTTTTTGCAAAGTAGCTCTTTTACCGTTTGTTTCGTTCTCGGAAATACTCAGCAGATACTCGGCATATTTCTTGGAACTCGCCGCCGCAAGTGAAGCGTGTTTCCGAATATCGTTCAGAACGATTGCGGTTAATTTTGACAGGACGATGTGATGACCTGAACACATTCTTTTTCCGCAACGAATATTCGCAGTACATCGAAAACTTCCGTCATTCTTTAATTGCGAATACGCAAGACTGCGCTTGCAATCACTGCAATAAAGCAGCCCGCGAAAGATATTATTGTTGTTCAGCGTTTTCGGTCGTTGTTTGCTTTTCATGCGTTCTTGCATGGTGTCGAAGTCTTGCTGAGAAATGAGAGCTTCATGCGCGTTCTCGGTGATAATCCAATCCTCTTTCGGTCTGGCGACTTTGCTTTTGTCCTTGAAAGATTTATTCGCCATTCGCATACATACGATTTTCCCTGTATAAATCAGATTATGCAAAATTGATAAAACCGTCGAGTGCTGCCATGCGCAGGGGTATTTGATTTTGAAGTTATAACTTTCACCGTCGGGTTTACCTTTTCGTTCGAGATACGCTTTCGGGGTCAGAACCTCATCATCAAAAAGTTTCTTCGCTATTTGGTGAAACGATTTCCCTTCAAGAGCCATGCGGAACATCATTTGTACAGTCGGCGCGGTTTCGGGATTGACTTCGAGTTTATTCTTCGCTCCCTCTACTCGTGAATATCCGTATGGCGGAATACCGGAAACAACGCCGCCGTTCTGTGCTTTTGTCCTGTATGCCGATTTCACTTTACGGCTACAATCCCTCGCGTAAAATTCATGGATAATTTCTTTAATCGGAGTTGTAATATCGCCGCCGTCATCGGTGAAACTATCATAGCCGTCACTCATAGCGATAAACCGCACACCATGCTCGGTGAATAACTCGCGATAACGCCCCGCTTCGAGATAATTTCGTCCGAGCCGAGAAAGGTCTTTTGTGACAACGCAGTTGATTTTCCCGTCCTCGATGTCACAAATCATACGCTGAAAATTCTCACGGTTGAACGTCGTTCCGCTCACCCCTTCGTCAATATAAAATTCTACGTTGACTAACTTATTATCCTTTGCGTACTGAGAAAGCATCGCTTTCTGTGTTTGAATACTGGAGCTGTCTCCATTTCCAAACTTGTCCTCTTGACTTAATCTACAATACAATGCAGTAACTTTATTATCCTGCTGTTTTAACATTTTTAATCCTTTCCAAACAGCGGATTCGCACTAATCTCCGATTAGTGCTAAGATTCTTGTGTAGTTCTATTATAACATAAATATTTATGAAATGGAATAGGTTTACAAAATATTTTTCCGCTGTTAATTTTAATTTGTTAAAAAAATGCGGGAGCTTGCGCCCCCTCACGTTATAATGAATTATTTTTTTACGTGAGGGGGCAATTTAAGCTCCCGCAAAATGCTGATATATTCGCCAGACGAGATTCAAAAACACTGCAATCGGCGAAGCATACCAGATTAAATCCCACCACGTTTTTAACTTGAGCAGCTTCTCTCCTGTTTCCTTTGCGTGTTTTGATGTCCGACGGCAAACATCGGCAGAATAATCAATGTCCTTGATAATTTTTTCGATTGCTTTCTGTAAATCACTCTGCATTTTACCGAACATTTTTTGTTGCTCGTTTTCGATAACTACATAGCTTTCATTGATAATTCTACTCGCTTCACCGCGCACCTTTGCTTCGTACTCTTTTTGGAGGTTCAATAGTTTTAATTGACTCTCGTTCATCGTTTTCAACCGGCTTTCTATATCTTTCGTAGAAGCTGTCAACGCTACGCAGATTTTGTCCAATGTCGCGAACAGCAGAGTTGTTTGAAACTTGTTCTCGCTGTCCTCTATGTTCCGCTCTCTGATTGAGAGAATCTGCGAATACAATCTGTCCAATTCCGCGCTCGGAATTAATTCCCGCTGTTGCGGTTCTGCTGTCGGCATCGGAGATATATTCCGATTGTCTTGTGTTAAGTTTCTTGATAATGCCATCTTCAATTCCTTTCCAGGTGAACGCATCACCCAACCTGCTCCCGCGAACGGAAACAAGCTCATTATTTTTATTTTTGTATTCGGGGTGGCGGTAAGATATTGTGTTCCCCGCAACACGACACTCGACGTTGTAATTTTCACGTAGGGAACGAACCACATCGTCGAAAGTCCGGTTCACCGGATTTGCGACTTCCTCTCTCACCACTTCCCTTAATTCCTCTTTGAAGGTTTCCACCCCACGCTCTGCCATTTTCTTTTCAGGCAAGGTGATTTTGTCGCGCTGTTTTTCTTTATCAAGGTTGTAAAATTCCTCCCTCACCGAGTTTTCTAAACCCCGCTCCAAGCACAACTCTGCAAGAAACTTTGACATATCCCATAAGTCTTTCTTGTTTCGACGGTACGCCTTTCCTGTATTTACGTTGCAATTACTGACAAGAAAGTGAACGTGTTTATGGGGTGTGTCGGTGTGTACGGCGAACAAAACTTCATGTCCTTTCTCCGCTATGAACTTCTCGGCGAATTGTCGGGCAATCTCGAAAGCCATACGATAATTCAACTTGTGATTATCGTTTGGGTGAAATGAAATCGACATCTTGTGGGCAATAACATCGTCGGTTTTGTTTTTATCATAACTCTTATCGTGAAGCTTGCGAGTAACTAAAATATTGTTTGAGAAGTTGTCGCGGTTACAACCAAGAGCGGAATACAAATCGGGTGAGGTTTTCACCACACCCGCCTTAATTTGGTCGTGCCGTTTGCCGAGCATATACTTCTCTGCCGATTTAAGCTGCCCAACGGATTTGCAGGGTTTGTATTTAATATTAACATTTCCGTAACTCACGATTTACTCACCAACCCCACATCTGTGATTTTTGCGTTAATCAGCGGCTTTTCGAGAAACTGTTTGAGCTCCACCATAACCGATTCATAAAGCGGTTCGATTTGCTTGATTTCGGATTCTGCCTGCGGAAAATACCCTGCGTTAGCGTAATAGGCAATCTGATTCAGATTTACTCCGATTTTACGAAGCTCACGATATATTTCATGAATTTCTTCGGTGAAATGATACGTTATTATTTTAGTATCATTAACCATTTCAACAAAGAAGTCGGTTTTGCTGAGTTTGGAAAGCGACTGCTTGATGTTGAATAAAGCCTGCTCTTCTTCGGTGATGCGAATAGCGAACTGGCAGTTTCGTTTGCGATTATTATTCATGAGAGCCTCCTTATATATAGTATAGTTTGAAAGTTTTTGCCCCGCTTTTTTCAAAAAGCGGGGGGATTTTCAAGGGGTAAAACCCCTTGAAGCGGGAGGTCTTGGAGGGTGGCAACCCTCTAAGCAGGTGAGCCATAAGTCTATACAAAACGCAGTGAAGTATAGACGTTGGCACTACCTGCATACCCTTAAATCCAAGTCGGTGTTGATTTGGATTTAGGGGTTCATGTGTTGTGGGAATATAGCATAACGTCAAAAACCGCATTAGTACCATTTTTCATGGTTTCGGTACTAATACGGTGTGGACATTCTGCCGTTATGAAAATTAGCATTATTTCTGTGTGAAATTAGTGCTAACCTCCGAGAAAATCGAAGTCAATCTCGTCGCTTATTGTTTCATCGGTGACTTCTGCAGAGGATTTGTGTTTTTTGTAGTTTTCATGCTGCGCGCTCCTTTTCGTTTTGATTATTTTTGATTTTAGATTCCAACAGCTTCAATAAAAGCTGTTCCGGCGTTTCCGTCGCCATCGGGTTGATGTGAGAGCGGATTATAAAGGTGGTGTTGCCGATACGCTCTCTGCGTTCGCTGATTTGGTGGTAGGTTTTTGTTTTCATAATGAAATTCTCCTCTCTGTTTTCGTGGGAAACGGGTCAATAAAAAAGCACCGCTTTTGTAGCGGTGCTAAATTTATCTTGACAAATTTCCCTCTGTGTGGTACACTATTATTAGTGGTTCTCGAAGTCGTAACCCGTCAAACGTGTAATCTATACATTTGGCTTACAAGTTACTCTTCTTACTTATACCGGGAAAATCAGGCAAAAAGGGAACTGTTTTTGAAAATTATTTTTATTTTCTGAAAAAAGTGCATTGGAGCAGGAGCTCATGGAGAAAAAACCAAAACGCCGGAAGTCAAAAAGCAGGCTGCGAAATAAAATGCACGAGCTTATTGACGAAACAATCGAGCAAATCGCCGCCGAGAAAGAGGGCGAGAGGTTGCTACTGCGTGACCTTCGTGCGGAAGCATTAGCTCGAATTGAGCGGTCAGCGAAGACCGAAGCTGATTTTGAAATTGTTTTGAACGCATGGAACTTGATTGACTTGAATAATCAAAAGAAAGATGAAGAATATACGGTTTCGCTGTACAATTACAAAATGGACGCGGATACGGGCGAGTTTTCCGAGATTGATGAGGTTATATGCACCGATACGGTGTTCCCGATACCGTTCAGTTCTACGCTGCGAAGCCGATACTGGCGGCAGATTATAAGCGGAGATTTTCTTGACTACATATATGACTGTGCTTATGAAATGCACCACTACGCCACGGAAAAAGATGTTTCCGATGCTATAGAGCGGCTTACCGACAACCAGAAAGAAATCTTTTACTCGATTGTGATTGAGCAGAAGACCCCGCAGCAAATCGCTCGCTATCGGAATCAAACACCCCGAAATATCCGCAAGGTTTACGCAGGAGCAATTAACAGCATACATAAATATTTTGCGAAATTGCTGAAAGAGGAAATAGAGCGGAAAAATTAAAAGAAAAAGAAAGTAATACCATTAATAATCATAAAGATTACAGGAGGAAGCCATGAAAAACATCTTTGAAAGCACCTGTTCGTCGTGGGTAAAATACAGCGAATACGAATACCGCAGAGGCGAGGACGGTGTTTTGTACATCACCCCGACCGCCGATGCCAAGCCGAAAATTTACAACCCTTTCGACAATATGGAAGAAATGATAATTGAAGCGTTGAATGTCAACCGAATCGGCTCTAAAAAAACCGAGGACGAGTTGAAGCAATCTATACTTGATTTCGTGAATAAATACGGACTTCTCGGCTTCATGACAGGACTTCCGACGACACCGGAGTTCATGGATTACGATGCGGTGTATTTCCCGAAGAACGAGTTTATCGACAAGGAAACTATGCAAACGCGCGAGTTTACAGATTTATTCTTCCCATTTAAAAAGCCCAATTATGTCAAAGATAAACGCACTGCTACGTGGTTTCCCGAAAACGATGTTCACATGAGCGCGCTTGCGCTGACAATGGGTGAACGCCCGATGGCTCTAAACATTATGTTTGCGCGGGATTATGCCGAACGCTACGAGTGGCTTAAAATGCAGTTTAAGTCATGGGCTTTTACCTGCATGACGGCGATTATGTATTACATCGACAGGGACGTTCACAAAGCCGACGAAGCTGTGCTTTATACGTATAGGCAGGCGATGGCGGTGTTTAAGGGCATTGCGCCGACTTATCACGTCGCGCTGTTCGATGAAAAACCGACGATTATATGGGAATTTAATTCGCTCTTGCTCGGAATACAGATGATGTTCAGTTTCATGCTGACCGACGGCACAAAACCGCTCAGAATGTGCAAGCATTGCAAAAACACCTTTGCGGCGAGCCATCATAATGCGGTGTTTTGCGGGGGAAGGTGTAAGAATCAGTTTAATGTTTATAAGAGTAGGGGGAAGTAGAAAACAAGCAGAGCGTCTCCGCTCTGCTTGTTTAATTGAATTATAATCCCGCAACAATCCTCAGAATACTCAACGCATCATTTGTACTTACTTCATCTATTTTCCCGTTTGCGACAAACAATTGAATCGAATTAAGCTCCGTAATCCCCGCGATACTTCGCAATAGTTCAAGCGCGTCCGAAGTCGTCACTTCGCCCGTTCCCGTTACATCGCCTGTTTTAAACGTCAGCACGAGGAAATCTCCCGCTTGCGTGATGTTTATATTCGCGTTACCGTTCGCGCCGACTGTCACGGCAGAAACAAATTCAAGTTTTTCTGTGTCTGCGTTATATTGCACCAAAACTGCGTTTTGCTCTGCGAAAGCTACGCCGACATTCACAAAAACCGAATCTATTGCGCCTGTGGGGATTCTGATTTGATTAACAGGTATTTCTATGCTAAGTCCGAGAGCGGTCAAAGCTGTGCGCGGGATGTTCGTAACATTCCAAGTTGCAGTACCTGCAGTTATTGTTGGGGTTAGGGGTGTGGTAGTTGTATCAACAGGGGGAGTGGTGGAGCCACCACCGCCGCCACCGCCACCGCCACCACTACCCGGATTAGCAGGTGTGTTGTGAAAAAATGATACGCCTACAACTTCGTAAAGAATAGCATACATTATAATTTCTGCCGGAGTAGCTTCAACTATTCTTGTGCCGGTATATTGGCTGATATGGATTATTTTACGCGACGGGAGAACATACTTTACAATAAAATCAACCTCTCCTCCCCGTATTTCACACCGAAAAATCCAAACAGGAATTAAATCGTTTTCACCTGCTTGCGATAAAATATTTATAAGGTATTCTTCCTCGCTGCTAAGTTTATGCAAAATGTGAGCTTCGTCGGTTCTTTTTATAAATGTAACTGTCAGCACATCACTGTTTATCATGCCATCTTTAATTGCAATTGCTCTAACTGCAGTCGTTTCCGTAACCGTAAAAGGTTCTGTGTAAAGCAATGAGCTCGGCGTTGACGGCGCAGGGATTGTACCGTCAAGTGTGTAGAAAATCATAGCACCTTCGGTTTCTGTTGAAAGTGTTATTGTCTGGCTCGTTTCAAAAACGAGGCTGCTCGGAGATGCAATGGGTCTGAACGTCTGATTGTTTGTCTCGTTACTGTTCGCACTAACCATATGCGGCTTCATTAAAATTCCTGTCAACCCCACAAAAACCGCAACAAACACAGATAAAATACGTTTTTTCATGACAATTTCTCCTTTTAATATTTTGCTTCTACTTATATATCACATTCAAACCCATTTGTTACATAGAAAGCCAAATAATAATTATATCACACGCCACATCATCGTAATAGGTACACCTCTGGATTCGTCTATCACACTGATGGCATCCGCTTCAAATACATAGAATCCAGTTCTTGGGATAGTAAACTCAATAATATGAACATTTTGTAAATTGTTTGCAAGCGGGGTATGCGCAACTCTTCTCCAGGGGAATGTCGAAGTGTCATATACCCTCATTATCATTCTGTCTAAATCCAGAGTTCCGGTTATATTTTCTAAATTTGATTTTCCATGAACAAAGACAGCTCTGACTATTTGCCCTTGCCTAAAATGAACAAAATCGGATTCAAT
>JAITFV010000049.1 GCA_031281115.1 Oscillospiraceae bacterium
GCCCTATTCCCGTGCCGCCAATCAGCGAAACATCTCCCGCGAGAAAACGCTTACCCGAATCGGTAGTCAGAAACCCGCCCGACTCCGAACGAAAATAATCGAGAGTTCCCGCAGGCAGCTGCCCGAAGCGCGGGTCGAAAACTGTACCTGTGGTCTTTGCGTCGAACACGTGAGTATGGTTATTGTTAAGCCGCACGAAACGGACCTCTTCATCTCTGCTCCGCACCGCATCAATAGTCCCGACGATTTCACCATCGCCAAGCGCACTCTGGTCAAACATTACGGGATTTAAGCTGATAACAGGCGGCGGAATGGGCTTTGCGTTTACCGTGACGGCTGCGCCGTTTATGTTGCTTGTGTAGCCGCTGTACGACGCCTGTACGCTGATTTGCCCGAGCGGCTGTTCGGTGCCGATGATACCCTCGGGAACCGTATAACGTCCGGTAAAGCTTGTATAGGCAGAGTTTACATCCGCGTCATCAAGTGTACCTGCCTGCTCAACCAAGCGCACAGTCTGCCCGTTAATTGTCGCTGTAACCGTCGCGCCGCGGTAAGCAACCGCTTCAAGATTTATGCTTGTACCGCCCTCGACGCGGAGCGATTTCCCCTCGGAAATAGATTCGTCTATTTCACGCATTACAATGATTCTGCGCTCAATTCTGTAGGTATATGTACTGTCTTTATGCCGGATTGTAAAAGTATTCCAGCCGATGTCCAGCGGTTCGGGAAAGAAAAAGTTCCCCGCTTCGTTCAGCACGATTCTTTGATTGTTGAAATAAACATCAAAGTTGCGGTCGAAGGTACCCATGAAGTCTACGGTCGGCTCAAATGTAGTAAAACTGAAGTTCCGCGGGCTGGTCATTACAAGGTCGCGCATTAAACTTTCTTCGTCAATTAAATTATCAAAGTATCTTTTTAGGGTAACAGCGGAGTTCGGCGCATTGCCTTCAAGAGCAGAAAACGAGTTAAAAACACTTCCGCTGTAAGCCGGAATGTTTTCTTTTGCAATTGTGAGCTGCCGCAGGAGCTGGTCTTCCCCCCAGCCGCTGCCGATTTGCTCGTTGTGGTGAATCAGATACAGCGGGAGATTATTCTCTTCGCAAAGCTCGCCCCACCACTGTGCCGCCGCCTCGAAACCGTCAGCCAGCGTGTTGTAACTGCGCACCATTATAAAATCGACAAATCCTTCTTCTATGTATTTTTTTGTGTCTGCAGAGCCGCGTTCAAGCGACTGCGCCCACTGCGAGTTAATCATAACGCCGACCGGAACGCTGTTATCGGTTTTGCGTATAACTGCACCTGCCGTCTCAAAAAGATATTCAGTACTGTCGATGAGCCAGTTTTCATAACCGATTCCCGCGCCGTTTCTCATGTAGCGCGGGAAATCATTTACTTCGGGAAAATTATAGTAATTATCAAGAATTATACCGTTGCAGGGGTATTTTAAAGTCAGCTTATGTACTTCGGAGATGAGCGAATTAATCGCGATTGCGGAATCATCTTCAGGATTCACCGCATGACTTATATCGTAGATAAGGTAAACATTCAGGTGAAAATTCCGCGCATGGTCTACCGCGAGCCGGGTCACGTCCAATCTGCCGTTCCTGTTCATGTCAAGGTCATAATACGCTCTGCCTTCAACCGAAGTGTTAATTATAACAGAATTAATCCCGATTGAAAGCACGTATTCATAAATATCGTCAAGCTGCCGCGTAATTTGTGCGGCGTTATCTTCAGGCGTAAACGCGAAATCGGTTTCGGGGCTTATTATTATCCCGCGCATATTATGCGGCAGAAAAAAATTAGGCGAATATGCAAGCGGCTGCACGAAATCCGATTCCGGTTCAGCCGGAACCAAATCCGATTCCGCATACGCGGGAAACCCGCCTATACAGAAAATAACTGCAAGCATTACCGAAATAAATTTTAAACTTCTTTTCATTTTTATATCCTTTAACTTCATATTAAAAATCTGTAGCTGAAGAAAATATGCCCTCCGTAGTTCCCGGCTTTTCTTGACAGCTCAATCTGTCTTTGTATAATCGTATCGCGGTCGGTAATCCACTCGTTTTTTCCTGCTTCTCCCGCCCAATTGTCAACCAAGCCGAGCTTGTAACTTGCGAGTCCGATTATAAGCTTGATGTTTGTTCCGCGCACCAAATCCTCCCACTCCGCCAAACACCGCTCAAACGGCTGCGCGGCGTTCAGGAAGCCGTAGTATAACTGCGGGGCGATGTAATCGCAGTATCCGGCTTGCGAAGCCCATTTACGGACATCGGCGTATATTTCATAGCAGTTCTGAATACTCCCTTGCGGGCTGATTCCGAAAAGCACGGAAGAATTTATACTTTTAACTGTATCGTAAAGCGCTTTAACCATTTGTGTAGAATTATCAAGTCTGAATACCGATAAATCCGTCTGCGAACTCGCGGCAAAAGCCGCACTGTCAAAGGATACTCCGCTGTTCGGCGGATAAAAATAATCGTCAATGTGAATACCGTCAACATTATAATTCCGCAGAATTTCCGCCGCGCCGTTCGCGATTAGCTGGCGTACCTCGGGGTAAGCGGGATTAAGATACCAATGGTCGCCGATTCTGACTATGTGCGTACCGTTTTCGGCGCCGCTGTGCCACTTGCTGACGTGGAAATCGGGGTGGCTCGCGCTCACTGCCTTCATATCCGCATCGCTCATCAGCCGCATGGGGTTGAGCCATGCGCGGAATGAAATGTTGCGAGCATGCGCTTCCTCAATCATGATTGCGAGCGGGTCAAAGCCGGGAGCAGTACCCATCGTTCCTGTAATCTGCCGCGCCCACGGAAACAATTCGGAGGGATAATAAGCATCACCGTGACCACGGACGTGAACAAAAACTGTGTTAATGCCCATATTTTGACAGTTTTCCATCATCTCTGTAAAATTTGCGCGGAAACTTGCTTCCGTGCGCCCGCTGAACGCAGTCTGCAATTCTATGAACGAAATCCACACCCCCGTTACTTCACCGCTCGGTACCGGCACGGGTGCAGGAGGAGAGGAGGCGGGTGGCGGAGTTGCAGGGGTTGTGGTGATTGAAGGAGTTGTGGTGATTGAAGGAGTTGTGGTGATTACAGGGGTCGTGGTAGTTGCAGGGGTTGTGGTGATTGAAGGGGTCGTGGTAGTTGCAGGTGTTGATGGGGCTTGTGACGTTGTGGTGTTTGGCGGGGCGTCATCATCTGCATTGACTATTGCTGCAGTTGTTGTTATATTTTCGGGCGGCAATGCCGTGACTTCCGGCGACGCGATTTCCTGCCCCTCAACGCCGCCCGCGTTGATTAAACGAGGCGACTCATGTTCACTCGCGGAACAACCAACGGTAATAATTAAAATTACAAGAATTAAGTATTTTTTCAGCGTTTTTAAAACAAACATAGTTAATTATATCACCTTTTGTCGAATTAGTCAACTTGACAACCTGTACATTTTTTGGTATAATTAAGTTCACATGCAGAGAGAGGAAGATGAAAATGGGTTTGACCATAACAGAAAAAATAATAAAGAGTCATTTAACAGACGGCGAGATGAAAAAAGGCAGTGAAATAGGCTTGAAAATCGACCAGACCTTAACGCAGGACGCAACGGGAACCATGGCGTATCTGCAATTTGAGGCAATGGGCGTACCGCGAGTTAAGACCGAACGCTCGGTGGCTTACATAGACCACAACACGCTCCAAACCGGCTTTGAAAACGCCGACGACCATCGTTATATTCAGAGTGTGGCAAATAAGTACGGCATATATTTCTCCCGCCCGGGCAACGGAATCTGCCATCAGGTGCATTTAGAACGCTTCGGGAAACCCGGAAAAACTTTAATAGGCTCGGACTCGCATACGCCGACAGCCGGCGGGCTCGGTATGCTCGCAATCGGCGCGGGAGGCTTGGACGTGGCTGTGGCGATGGGCGGCGGCGCGTACTATATAACTATGCCCGAGGTTGTGAACATTAGACTTACAGGCAAATTACCGCCTTTTGTGAGCGCGAAGGACGTTATTCTTGAAGTTTTAAGAAGATTATCGGTTAAAGGCGGCGTAGGCAAGGTCATGGAATATTCGGGCGAGGGCGTACGTACTTTATCAGTACCTGAACGCGCCACTATAACTAACATGGGTGCGGAACTCGGCGCGACTTCTTCGGTTTTCCCGTCCGATGAAACTACGAAATTATTCCTTAAAGCGCAAGACCGTGAAGAGGATTACACACCGCTTGAAGCAGATAAAGATGCAGTTTATGACAGCGTTGTCGAAATAGATTTATCAAAACTTGAACCTATGGCGGCTTGCCCGCACAGTCCCGATAACGTCAAGACTATAAAGGAAATAGGCAAAATAAAAGTTGACCAGGTTTGTATAGGCTCCTGCACTAACTCGTCGCTCGCAGATATGCTCACGGTTGCGGGAATCCTAAGCGGCAACACTGTGCATGAAAACGTTGACCTTTCAATCGCGCCCGGTTCAAAGCAGGTTTTTGAAATGCTTGCCGGCAGCAGCGCATTAGCTGATATGATTGAGGCAGGTGCGCGGATTCTTGAAGCCGCCTGCGGGCCCTGCATAGGTATGGGGCAGTCGCCGAATTCGGGGGGGGTGTCGCTTAGGACGTTCAACCGCAACTTTGAGGGGCGCAGCGGCACAAAAGATGCGCTGGTGTATTTAGTTTCGCCGGAAACAGCGGCGCTCAGCGCGATTAACGGCTATCTTTCCGACCCGACCGACATAGCGGATTGGGGAGATAAGCAGGTATATAAAATTCCGCATCCGGATAAATTCCTGATTAACGACAATATGATTATTGAGCCGGATTTTAAAGGCGAAATCCGCCGGGGACCCAATATAAAACCTTTCCCGAAAAACACGCCGCTTGGAGAGCAAATGCGCGCAAGTGCGTTACTAAAAGTCGGAGACAATATTACAACCGACCACATCATGCCCGCCGGCGCGAAGATTCTTCCGCTGCGCTCGAACATTCCCGCAATCAGCGAGCATTGTTTTGTTGCCTGCGATGAAACTTTTCCGGCGCGTGCAAAGGAAGCCGAACAGGGAATCATAATCGGCGGCACAAATTACGGGCAGGGCAGCTCACGCGAACACGCCGCGCTTGCGCCGCTGTATCTCGGAATAAAGGCAGTTATATGCAAATCTTTTGCGCGGATTCACAGGCAAAATCTGATTAATAACGGCATAATACCCCTCTTATTTAAACACGAAGCTGACTACGAAAAAGTTTCACAGGGCGATGAATTACAACTCGCTGATATTAAAAACAATCTTGATAATCCTGTTCTCGAAAACCTTACGACAGGCGCGGAAATCGAACTTATCGGAAATTTCTCCGAGCGGGAAAAAGATATGATTTTAGCGGGCGGCCTGCTTAATTTGACCAAAGGAAAGTAAACTTGAAACAAAATACAACTGAAACGGAGAAAATGTTGTTTTCATAGTCGTTTAAAACGACTATGGTTGCGGTGAAACCGCAACTCGCCGCGTAGCGAGCGAAAATTTAGATTGGATTCATTC
>JAITFV010000299.1 GCA_031281115.1 Oscillospiraceae bacterium
TGTATTCGTCTTTATATTTCTGTAAGCAAGCAAAATATTTTCCCTTTTAAGGATAATTTCCATTAAATCAGTGAATTTCTCCCCCGACTTTGAGCTTGCGAACAGATTATCGAAAACTATTTGCATTTCATAATATTCAGCGTGGCGTAAATCATCAACACATAATCGTCCTTTTCAATAAGTGCTTTCATAAAGAGCGGGTGCGGAGTTTCGATTTTGTTATTTTCCCATGTCGGCATATATTCCGTATAGCATTTATTGAGGTAATCACAATAATCGCTCAGAAGATTTAACGCACGTTCCGACTGCACCATAAAATCACGATATTCCGATTTTTCCTGTGGAGTCAGTGTTTTAGAGCGATTTTCAATGATTATCCCGAAGTCATCGGCTATTTTCTGTGCCGCATCTTTTGGTTCAAGATTAAATAACTTCCCGACAAAATCGGTAACATCACCATGTTCACCGCAACCGAAACAATGATAGTTTTCATCATAAATCTTCATGCTTGGGTTTTTATCATTATGGAAAGGGCAGCTTATAAAGCCGCCCCTATCCACTTCAAAACCGTAATATTCCGTTACGTCACGCAGTTCCAACCGTTCTTTTACTTGGGTGAAAATGTTTGTCATATACCCCTTTCAACGCAAAAATCGGCTTGATTATAAAATCAAACCGATTATAGATTATTAATATTCTATTTTATTCTTCAATACGCTTTTTCGATTTTGAAGTAACATTCTCTATAAATAAATGCTTCACAGAGTACACTTCGCCTATGTCGGTTACGTCAATTTCCTTTATGACATCAACCTTTGTCAGCCACGGTAAAGTCTTTTTGATATTTTTGATTAGAGTGAAGACCTTTGCTTGTGTCATAGGTTCGATAGAGCGGTAGCCGGAATATTGCCTGTGTTCAAACCCGTTCGCAAGCATAAACTTCTTAATATCGCTCCATGCCTGCTTGTAGCTTTTCTTAGGATAAGCGCGTTTTAGAGCATTATCGTCTAAATCGAAGTTTATTGCTTTTTTGATTTTTTTAACTGCCATTGCATAACTCCAATCAATAAACCGATTTACCTATTTCAAATTCCTCTAAAATGTCCTCAATGCTGTAATCATCGGGGTTGTCGCTCTCGTAAGTGTCGCCATACAAGTATTTCAAAGCGTTTTCGACAAGCCATTGTTCTTCTGCACACGCATCAATCGCAAGCCATATTTTTGCATAATGATTTTCGTCAATCATTTTAGGAGCAAAATATATAATCGTTCCGTCTGCCTGCTGTTGTTTCTGCATACTTGCATATTCGATAAAAGACTCATCAAGAGCGTTATAAATCGCTTCCAGTGAGTATTTCCCCTCAGATTTTATTTTATTCTCATTAAGAGCAACTTCTACCTTACGCATAACAATACCTCCGCTTGTTCATTGATTTCAATAACACTATTATACCGCAAATGCACAGGAAAGTCAATAGATTTACGAGATTTTATGATAGACGGCTTCGGAAAGCCGCCCATCATATCTCAGCACACCTTTAATCCGCTACATCAGCGAACTGCTCGGAGAAATTATGCTCCGTAAACTCACTCTCGGTAATCAAATCAAGTTTATCTATGACACGCTCGGCAATTCCGATAAACTCTCTGTCGGTAAAATCGGGAACAGCTTCGATTATATTATCAATCGTTTCCGACTTGGTTTTCCCTGCGTAAATATAGATGAAATTAATCTCAATCACATCAAATTTAATCATAATTCGGCTTCTCCTTTGTTTTTCTTAGGTGCAGGCTCGGATTTTTCGGCATTAGCCCGCTTTTCAGCTTTGTCGGCTTCAATTCTGCCTTTGATTGACTTCTTAGGCTTCTTCTCGGCTTTCGCAGGCTTTTCGGGTTTATCGGGAATTTTTTCTTCCTTGACAGCTTCCGCTAAATCCGTGAGAGAAATAGACTCACCCTTATCAACTGCGGATTGCAGTTCGGAAAGGGTAGGCTTTTCGGACTTTTCGTGAATATCGGAATTGCGTTCCAAATGCTCGGCAATGTGTTCGGAAACATCAATCTCACCCTGCACGACCATTTCTTTGAGTTCTGCACGAAGTTCTTCAACAGGCTTTGCTTGCAGGGTTTCCTTGATTTCTGCAAGACCGCTTGCACCGCCGTAGTCCTCCGGCTCACCGTTTTGGAGTTCATCTAACATCATACCGATTATAATTTCTTTTTCCTGTTCTGCTCTCACGCAGTTTACAAAGCCGTCAAAGACGGCAAGGTGAGTATTAAGCGGAATATATTCCACTTGCGGAGTTTCCATTAACCGCGCCCATTTTTTGTTATCATCAGAAAGCCGTCCGTCAAAGTCATGTGTATTAACAACATGAGCAACAACAGCATTAACACGCTCAGAACCGTATATTCCGGTGACTGCTTCCAACGCTTTCGGCAAGTCATAGGTGTTCGCACCCGGCATACCCATATTCGTTTCAACCGACAGAATAGCTTTATCTATATCGGCGGCACAGGCATTATTGAGTTCCGTGCTTTCAACAAATAAATGCTTTTCCTCGTTTTGTGCTGCGTAGGCAATGCTTTCGAGATACAGCGGAGGGTATTCCTTGAATTGCTCGGCTTCTTTTACAATAAAATCGGACATTTCGGTAAAACCAACCTTATCGCAGTAGTGGGCTTTCACGTCATCGCCGTTCTGAACAAGAATAACATCACTCACAGACAGCGAATGTCCGGCGAAACCGTCGGGAATGTTTTCATTAAACCGCACGAATATATCTTCCAATAACTGCGGATTCTGCACCGCCGTAGCCGTGAGCAGCTCGGAAAAAACTACGTTATAATCTTCATTAGTCAGCTTTATTCCCCTGCTTTCAAGGGCTTCAAGCGGTTCAAAACGAATATCACGGCTTTCGGGAACGTCTTTTAATTGCAAAATACTAAACGAACAATCGGGCTGCGGTAAATCGGGGTTGACTACATCGGGCAACTTCTCGGCTGCTACTTGTTCCGGTTCGGGAGTAGTGATATTAGCTTCTCTAATCCCTTTTGCAATCGCCCTGCATATTTCCACATCAGTAGCATTAATCGTGAGCGTAGTTTTCTCACCGCCGACACGACCGCTAAACTTTATACCCTGTTTTTCCAGTTCATCAGCGACCCTAAGCGCAACAGCCGTATCCATCTTCATATATTTTTTATCAGCAATATCCTTGAATGAGGTATTACCGATAATATTAGGGTTTTCGGGCTTTTCGGGAGCTTCGGTTTTCTGCTCACCCTGCGATGTTTCTTGAACAGGCGGGATTTTGTGAGCAGTAGCCGCCTTTTCCGCTTCTCGGAATTTAGCGGTATCAGCCTTCTCCAC
>JAITFV010000320.1 GCA_031281115.1 Oscillospiraceae bacterium
CGAAAATATACGGTTTATGTATAATTCCGCTATCTATAAATACTTAGAAGATGAGTATATTGCGAGGTATATTAACGAGGAACCGTGGAAGTGGAACATTTATGCGGAAACATACCGTCCCTATCTCTTTCAACAAGGTACCAACAACAAGTATTGGGCTCCTGAAGACGGTTCTTTAATTTGGAATGAGGAACAACGGCTACTTCTTGAATCTTACCTATACATGGATAGGTACGGAAGCGATATGTTCTATGCGGTTCTCTCAAGCATAATTAACAGCGGAGTGCTTGAAATCGGGGACTTGTCAATTTATGCCATGAAAACGGATTACAGCGATGCCCGCGTCCCTGCGAGACCGTCAACCATGACCGAAAAAAGAGTTGTTACCCTGCTCGAATATTTTATTCAGCAGCCGACAGTGAGTGCCATATTTTGGGGTATAACCTTAATTTCAATTGCTTTATGTCTTTTCTTCGCCATTTACGAGATAATACGCTCAATGGGGGACTATGAACTGAAAAAGCCGGTCAGCAAAATCATGGGGTTCGTCGGAAAGTCTATGCTGACGTTCCTAATCATACCGTTTTTCTTCATAGCATCTCTAAGTATGGCGGGAGCGGTTCTGACACAGGCAACCAGCGCGCTTTACGGCGGCGCAAACAGCAGCTCCCAGAGGGTCAATCTCTCAGGCGCAATCTTCTACTCGGCTGTCCCTCCCGAAGCTGTTATGGTTCCGGGCGAGAAAAAAGCACTTGATAATTACATCGTTGTGAGGGGAGCCGACCCCGGCAATATGCAAATCAGAAGCGTTTCAATCACGCAGGCAGCCGCCCACCCCGGCGCCACTCTCCAAGCCAAAGCCGCGCTGCACGAGACACGCAGAACCCAGTATTTGTACGAAGACAGGGGGACATTTGCTGATTTCGGGCGCGCTTATGAAAACTTGCAGAGAGACTTCGACGTCGTAAAATTAATATGGCCCGGCAATCTGCTCATCATGTCAGGTATCGCCTGGTTTGTGGTAATTATGATGTCGATGGTAATGTTTATCTTCATTCGGAGGATTTTTGAAATCGTCCTGATGTATATTATATCGCCGATTTTCACAGCTACCATCCCGCTTGACGACGGAAAAGCGTTCAAGGCGTGGCGTGAGAGGTTTATCGCTACAATTCTTACGGGGTTCGGAAGCTTGCTTGCGTTCAAGATTTTCATTCTCCTGATTTCGGTTATATGGGAGCCGTCTTTCCGCTTAGCTGACCAAGACCTGCTCAATTTCATGATGAAATCATTCCTCATGGGCGGCGGAATCTATTTCGTATATAAATCCAACTCCATGATTTCGGCATTAGTCAGCCCCGAAGCGGCAGAGGCCGAAAAAGGAACTATAGCTTGGGTGCAGGGCATAGCCAACTCGACAGCGGCAATGGCGTTTGAAGTAGCCAAAGAATACGCAAAACAAGCGCTTAAAGATGCAACCGGAGTTTTCAGGCTCGCCGCTAAGATGACAGGAACGGAAGAACTTTTGAAACAAACTGAAAAAGTATTTGAAAAAGCCGCAGATAAGGTAGGCGATAAAGTGTCTCAAAAAATTGAAGGCATCGGGCAGGAAAAACCCAAGGGCGGCGGCCCCTTCCCCGGCGCACCGAGCATACCCGGCACGAGTGGTGGCGGCGGCGGTGCCGGTGCCGGCGGCGAAGCCGCAGGGCAAGCTGTGGAAGGTGCGGAAAAAGTAGCCGAAGGCGCAGAGCAAGTAGCAGAAGCTGCTGATAGTGTAGCAGAAGCGGGGGAAAATGCATTATGACGTTTTATTGGATTTACTCCGCCGCACTGGAAGGTTTGTATTATATTAAGCAAGCATTTGAAATCTTCGCCGGCATCAGACCTATCGCCTACAGAGGCGAAACGATGATGATTTACGACGTGCTGTTCACGCGTTCGCCTGTCGCAACAGTGTTTTGGGGTGTAACTGCGCTCTGTTTCGGTCTGGCTTTAGTTTTCTCAATTGTTGCCGTTACAAAAAAGGCGGCAGACCTAAAAATGGATAAGAGCCTCGGCGCAACACTCGGGCAAATCGGCAGAACCATGTTGATGTTCCTTATTACCCCGATTATGGTAATCGGAATTTTACAAATTACGGCTATAGTTATGCAGAAAACCGACGAATTATTTGACACATATCATGGCGGGCACAGAACAGATACGGCAATCTTTGCGCTGACTATAAAAGACGCCGCATTAGAAAACCCGGGCGTTGTAAAAGACTTCGCCGCCGGTATACTTGATTACAGGAATGAAGCTGCGGTCAGAAACAACTTAGATACTGACAGAATGCAAATCGCGCTCGGAATTTTCCTTACAATCGCGCTGATTATCGCATACGTTTTGATTTTAGCGGTGCTTATTCTGCGAATATTTATGCTGCTTATATTGTACATAGTCTCTCCCTTCTTTATATCAGCCATGGTTTTTGACGGGGGAGGGAGGTACAGGTCATGGAGGAAAGCTCTTTTTGCGAAAATGCTATCGGGGTATTCACTGCTCATATCTGTAAAAATGGTAACGTACATTCTCATTCCTTTCATTTTATCCGATATAAGATTAGTTCCTAATCCTGCCGGCGATATGATGCTCAAGGGTCTGTTCCTTTTCGGCAGTGTATACGGCGCGTATAAATCGGTTGGAATCCTTGTGTCGCTTCTTGCTCCCGGTATGGAGGGAGAAGATATGCTCGTGCTCGGCATGGCGGTAGGCGGGGCTGTTGCGGCAGCCAAATCCTTAGGTAAAGCGGCTTTAACCGCACCGCTTGAAGCGGCTAAGCTCGGCGCGGAAATCATAGAGGAAACCGCAAAAGATATTATTAAAGCTGTTGTAATGGTTGTTGCCAAAGGTGTCTTGTCAGGCGGAACAATGGCGCCCGGTGAAGTAGCAATGCAGGCTGCAAAAGTCACAGGCAAGACCGCTGCCAAATCCGCTAAAAAAGCCGCCAAGAAAGTTGTAAAACAAACCGCCAAGAGTTCCCGCGATATAGCCAAGAAGACCATAGAAGCAACAGGAAAAGCCATGAAGCAGGCATCAGAAAATGTAGATACATCGAGCTTTAAGGGAGGCGCTGACAACGGAGGAGGCGACGAATTTCAACAGTAACAGCAAAACTAAAAATAACATGAAACAGAGATAGAAATTCAAGTTTGAAACAACCGGTGCTGAATCGGGAAAAACGAATATTTCTATTGCACAGATTGGTGCGGAAAGGACATGGTAAAGATATGTCTGTAATACTTGATATTATTGCAATTGTCATTATAACAGCATCCATATTGTACGGATGGCGCAAAGGGCTCATCCTTACAATAGCGGGGGTAATCATCACGATTGTATCGTTAGCAGCGTCATGGGGAATCGCCACAGCGTTTACCCCGATGTTCTCACAAGTGATTGAAACAAATCTCATGCCTACAATAAACGAAGCATTAAACGCCGCAGCAGTCGGAAGCGATATGCTGCCCGACCTGTCTGCTATAACAGACGGCAGGATTACAGCGGCAACACAAGAAGCGGTAAGCAGTCTCGGCTTCGGCGGCAACAATAACGCGATTACCTCCGCAATAAACCGGAAAATTCAAGAAACGGGGCTGTCCGTCAGAGACGCAACCGCATCAACTATATGCAGAGCAGTGGCTTTTTCGGGGTTATTCATATTCAGTTTTTTGATTTTAAGAGCGGTTTTAGAGTTCGCCGCACACTTCGTTTCAAAGATATTCAAACTGCCCGGTTTAAATCTCATTAACTCGCTCGGCGGTATAGGTGTGGGCTTGCTGCACGGTATCTTAATGCTTTCAATCATAGGCTGGTCTCTGCAGTTCGCGGGGATGATTATTTCAGCGGAGGAAGTCGCTCAAACACAAGTAATGCGCCACTTTACGAATTCATGGTTGCTTGACTGGCTAAGCAATGCTCTCGCTCAAAAACTATAATACTGCTATCCATTTAAGAAACGGACAACAGGGGTTCCGCAGCTTGCGAGTATACTCGTTCGACTTAAGATATATAAAACTAAGTTAAACGGGGTTGCGCTGTCTGTGGGCAGCGCCCGCTACGCTCACGCAGCTAAAGGACTATGTGAAGAAACTGCCATGAGCAAAACACGATGCGTAATGATTTTGCGTTTTGCTTGTGTCTATTATAAGAAATTCAAAGGAGGCTATAACAAATGCGCATTATTCCAAAGCAAACGCGTGTAAAAATGGAGTTTTTCAAGAACATCGGATTAACAGATGCCATCATCGGTTTAATAGGCATTGCAATTTTAGTGTTTTTGTTTACTTCAAACTTGCCATGGCGATATTGGGGAATGCTCGGTGTGTTGGGTTTTTTCGGTGTTTTGTTTGTGAAAATGGATAACGACCGAGCCTATGTGCTTATCCTGTATCTTCTCAAGCACGCGACCGTTCACAGGAGCTTTACTAAGAACAGCAAGAAGAAAGGTGCAAATATACGCGACATAATACCGTTCACAGGCATAAAAGACGGATTTATTGAATACAACGGCGAGTATTACTCGCGGGTAATTGAAATTCCGTCCGTTGAGTTCGTCTTCTACAGCGAAATGAAGCAGAACAATATCATAGAACGTGTTATGGGAACGATTCTGCGCGGCTCCGGTGACATGATGGTCAACCTTGTTAAACTTGACCGCCCTGTCAACTTCGACAGCTGCATAACCTCCGAGGAAAGGAAAGTAGAGCAGCTTGAAAAATCATATGCGAACGGACTCTTCAGCGATTATGAATACGAATGCCGTATAGAGGTTATCCGCGACCGAATAGAGGAACTCAAGCATATAAATATGAACGACAAGGTTGTGAGAGGGTTTTATTACCTTGTGCTGTTCGATAAGAACAAAGATATGCTCGATTCAGCCGCTTCAAATGCCATCAGCCTCTTAAAGTCGTCTGATATTGACGCTTTCATGCTGAATGATACAGGGCTTTGCTCATTTTGCAAATATAACTTTACCTATGATTTTGATGAACGTGAGACGGAAGAGCTAACAGCTGAAAATCATATGGACTGGATACTGCCGGATAAACTTGACATTATGGCGCGCAAACATGTATGCGACGGAGTGACGGCGCATACTCTGCGTATTACGGATTACCCGACCTTTGTATGTAATGCGTGGGGTTATCGTTTATTCAATATCCCGAACACCAAAGTCGTCATGAAGTTTAAACCTCTTGACCGTTTCAAAGCGGTTCGCAGCATAGACAGGGCAATTGATGAGCTTCGGGAACAAGGTTCAACCACCGGCAAGACCAGTAAAATATTAGAAATCCAAGAGCACGTAGACACTCTCACCAGCCTGCTTAATATGCTCAAGAGCGACAGCGAAACCCTGTTTGAGGTAAATTTGTATATAACCGTATATGACAGAAATACCGAAACGTCACAGATGTCTGTAAAGCGTAAGGTGCGCCGCCTGCTCAGCGAGGAAGGCTTCCGTTGTGACGATGTTTTACTCAGACAGTTTGAAGCGTATGTGAGTTCGGGAGTTTCAGCGTATGACGCGCTCCACCGCGAAGGGCGCGGAATCCACTCAACCAGCGCAGCAGCGGTTTTCCCGTTCGTACATTCCGTAATACAA
>JAITFV010000179.1 GCA_031281115.1 Oscillospiraceae bacterium
CTGAAGGCATCAAAAGTGAAAGCTTTATTTATTATTTTTACGATTTGGGGCTCGCCGATTTTCTGCTGATAGAATTACTGCTGACTATAGTCGTCGGTATGCATTTCCGCGGGAAAGAACGCGCGGTAAATATGTTCGCGGCAAGCTGGACGGCGTTGTTCGCGGTTGTATTTACGAGGTTGCTTGTAATTTATTTTTACAGCTCGGAATTATTAAACGCGGCGATAATGAGGATTATTGAACCTTTTATTGTGTACATTATTCCCATAGGAATAATAATCGCGTTCATTTTTTCTGTGAAGCGCGGAAGAATCGGTACGTACTTGAAGAACTCGCTGTTAAAGCCAACGAGCATTATGTTTTTCGCCGCTTGTTTTCTGCTTGTCGGTGCGTATATTATTCTTTCGGTGGCTGTAATACACAGGCTCGAAAACTTTGACCACAGCAGACGAACAATTGAAGAATTCTTCGCGCTTGTTGAGTTGGGTGAAAATTTAATCACCGCGAATTACGCAGTAAATTCGCTCTTCGTTTGCGGCACGTTCTTATGTTTTTACCGAGGTGCGCGGCTTACCGATATAAGAATAAAACTTAATTATAAACCAAAAGGAGTAAAGAAAATGAACGGAAGGTTATTAATTATAGGCGCGGGCGGAGTCGCGAGCGCTGCATTTGCGAAATGCTGTCAGAACAGCAAAGTTTTCAAGGAAATTATGCTCGCGAGTCGCACTAAAAGTAAGTGCGACGCGCTTGCCGCAAAGTGGGAAAGCAAGACCGACGCAAAACTTTTTACCGAGCAGGTTGACGCAGATAATACAACAGAATTAATCGCGCTGATTGAGAAATTTAAGCCCGATGTGGTTTTGAATTTAGCGTTGCCTTATCAGGATTTGACGATTATGGACGCCTGCCTTGCCACGAAAACGCACTACATCGATACCGCGAATTATGAGCCGCTTGACACTGCGAAGTTCGAGTACAAGTGGCAGTGGGCGTATCATGACCGTTTTAAAGAAGCAGGAATTACCGCACTCCTCGGCAGCGGCTTTGACCCGGGCGTGACGGGTGTTTTCTGCGCTTACGCTATGAAGCACTACTTTGATGAAATCCATTATATTGATATTCTTGACTGCAACGGCGGCGACCACGGCTATCCGTTCGCAACGAATTTCAATCCTGAAATTAACATCAGAGAAGTTTCGGCGAATGGGCGTTACTGGGAAAAAAATAACGGTTCCGGTTCCGACTGGATTGAAACCAAGCCCATGGAAATCAAGCGCGAGTATGATTTTGAAGAAGTCGGCAAAAAGGATATGTATCTGCTTTATCATGAGGAACTTGAATCGCTCGCGAAAAACATTAAAGGTTTGAAGCGAATCCGCTTTTTCATGACGTTCGGGCAGAGTTATCTTACGCACTTGCAATGTCTTGAAAACGTCGGTATGACCTCAATTAAGCCGATTGAATACGAGGGTAGGCAAATCGTGCCGATACAGTTTTTGAAAGCTGTATTGCCCGACCCTGCAAGCTTGGGGCCCCGCACCAAAGGCAAGACTAACATCGGCTGTATTATGCAGGGTGTAAAGGACGGTAAGCCGCGTAATTACTACGTTTATAACATCTGCGACCATGAGGCGTGTTACGCAGAAGTAGGCACGCAGGCGATTTCGTACACTACGGGGGTTCCCGCAATGATAGGCGCAATGCTTGTGATGAACGGTGAGTGGCGCAAACCGGGTGTATTTAACACCGAGGACTTTGACCCCGACCCGTTCATGGACGCGCTGAATAAGTGGGGGTTGCCGTGGAAAGAATGCTTCGAGCCGGTGTTGGTGGAGTGATATGAAATTAATGACAGAGGTTTAAATATGCGTAATAATGGGAATAGTTGGATTTGTAGCGTCAATTGTATCTTTCTTGGTGTTTGTGTTTGTAAGTATATAAGCGATTAAAGAACCACCCCGCCCCTAAAGGGGCACCCCTCCAACGGAGGGGAATTCGGCTTGTTGAAACTTAAATCATTCCCCTACTTGGAGGGGTGGCAGGCGAAGCCTGACGGGGTGGTTTAAATTACGATAAAGGTAGTAATTATGCACACTTGGCTTAAAAACCTAAAAACTCCCTGCTACGTCATTGATGAAGCGGCATTAATCAAAAATTTAGAAATCCTGTGTGCCTTAGAAAAGCGCACGGGCTGTAAGGTTCTGCTCGCGCAGAAAGCTTTTTCGGCATTCGCGCTGTATCCGCTGATTGGAAAATATATCAGCGGCACGACTGCGAGCGGGCTTTTTGAGGCGCGCTTGGGTTACGAGGAAATGCAGGGCAGGGAAGCCCATGTTTTCTCGCCTGCCTATACCGAAGAAGATTTCGCGGAGCTTGTAAAAATCTGCAACTGTATTGTTTTTAATTCCCACGCGCAATGGGATAAATACAAAGCGCAAATCCCGCAGAATATTTCAGCGGGGCTGCGCGTAAATCCCGAAATATCCACGCAAAACCATGCAATCTATGACCCCTGTGCGCCTTTTTCGCGGCTCGGCGCGACCTTAGAAAGTCTTAAAAACAAAGACCTTGTAGGAATTGAAGGTTTGCACTTTCATACACTTTGCGAACAGGATTCAGACGCCCTGGAAGTTACGCTTGATGAATTTGAACGGAAATTCAGCTATATTTTTCCGAAGTTGAAGTGGGTTAATTTCGGCGGAGGACATCATATCACGCGGGAGGGTTATAACATTGAGCGGCTTGAAAAGTGCATAGAACGCATGAAATCTTACGGCTTGCGGGTTTACATCGAACCCGGGGAAGCAGTCGCGCTGAACGCCGGCCGGCTTGCTGCGAGCGTACTTGATATTGTGTATAATGGCATGAACATTGCGATTTTAGACGCTTCGGCGGCGTGTCACATGCCCGATGTGCTTGAAATGCCGTACCGCCCGCAAATCATCGGGGCAGGGGAAGCGGGAGAAAAAAAGCACACCTACCGACTGGCAGGGAATACCTGCCTTGCCGGAGATGTGATTGGGGATTATAGTTTCAACTGTGAACTAAAAGCCGGCGACAAACTGCTTTTCCGTGACATGGCAATATATTCGATGGTGAAAAATAATACATTCAATGGTGTGCCGTTGCCGTCAATTGCAGTTTTGAGGCAAAACGGGGAGTTAGAAATTATAAAAGAATTCGGTTACGAAGACTTTAAAAACAGACTGTCATGAAATCCTGTCTCATATCGCTTTTCAGCAATGCCTTTTTGCTCGGCAACGAGAATGTTCCGTCTTTAATCAGAATATTTTTAATCCATTGTTGTGCGCTTTACTCCGGTTATACGACGAAATTGCTCATCGTTGATTTTCGAGATTGTTGACTTAATTATATATTACCTATTACATCAGCGAAAACGCAGTCGTAACGCCGACAAACACAAGAGAAACCGCAGAAGAAAGCGTAATAAGAATATTAAACGAGGGGCCTGCAGTATCTTTGAACGGGTCGCCGACCGTATCGCCGATTACCGCAGCTTTGTGCTGTTCACTGCCTTTTCCGCCGTGATTTCCCGCTTCTATATACTTCTTTGCATTATCCCATGCGCCGCCCGAGTTCATCATGAAAATCGCAAGTGCAAATCCGGTGACAACAATCCCTGCGAGCATTCCCACAACTCCCGCCGCGCCGAACAATAATCCGGTGCCAATCGGTACGATAAATGCCAATAGCGACGGGGCGACCATTCGTTTTAATGCGCTTTGTGTGCAGAGGTCAACGCACTTTGCATAATCGGGGTCGGCAGTCCCTTCCATAAGCCCGACGATTTCTTTGAATTGCCGCCGGACTTCAATAACGACACTCTGCGCAGCTTTGTGTACAGCCGAAATGGTGAGCGAAGCGAAGAAGAAAGCGGTCACACAACCGATGAAAAGCCCCATCAAAACAGGCAGGCTGGTTATGTTAAGGTTGAGAGTATTGTATACTGTGTATTCCGCACCATCGGCAAGCTCATCAAATGGCACGTAGTTCCTGTTCATCAGCGTTTCCGCCAAGGACACGTAGGAAGCTAACATCGCAAGAGCCGAGAAGCCGGTAGCACCGATTGAGAAGCCTTTACCCGTAGCTGCGGTGGTATTGCCGAGCGAGTCTAATGCATCTGTACGGACACGTACTTCTTCGGGTAAATGCGCCATTTCCGCAATGCCGCCCGCGTTATCCGCAACAGGTCCGAAAGCATCGGTAGCAAGGTTAATGCCGAGCGTCGCGACAAGCCCTACAGAAGCGATTCCGATGCCGTAAAGCCCCATATTGAATGCGTTTACACTATCTGAAAGTCCACCCGAAATAACAAAACTCAACAGGGCGGCGCCGGCAATTGTCAGGACAGGTCCGACGACCGCTTTCATACCGAGCGATAAACCACCTATCATAACTGTCGCCGAACCTGTTTCACTGGAGGCGGCGAGTTCTTTGGTCGGTTTGCTGGTGTCGGAAGTGTAGTATTCCGAGAAGAAAGCGATTAAAAAGCCCGAAATAACGCCGAGAATAATAGAACCGAAAATACCCCAGGCGTTAGCGCGCATAGCCTCTCCTGCTGCACCCTCTGTTATTCTCGCTACCCAAAAAGTAAGCGGGAGCGCGGCTATAATAGAAATACCGCCTGCGAGATAAACACCTTTGTGCAGGGAGCGGAGCAGCGTTTTTTGGTCTGCCTGCTCTTTCGTCCGGACAACGAATGTTCCTATAATTGAAGCGAGAACCCCCACCACACACATGAGAATCGGAAGCAGCATACCGCTGAAGCTGTACCCCGCGAAGAAGCTGAGCGCGAAAGTCGCTATGATAGCATGAGCATACGCTTCGTATAAATCCGCGCCCATTCCGGCTACATCACCTACGTTATCGCCGACGTTATCAGCGATTACCGCAGGATTGCGCGGGTCATCTTCGGGAATCCCGACTTCGACCTTACCCACCAAATCTGCACCTACATCTGCGGCTTTTGTAAAAATACCGCCGCCCACCCGCGCAAACATCGCCATTGAGGCAAGACCCATTCCGAAAGCAACCATCGAGGTTCCGATTACGGCATCAGATTCCCCGAATGCAAACTTTAAAAGCAAAAACCATGCAGTTGTATCTAAAAGCGTGAATCCGACAACAACAAAACCCATAACAGAGCCCGAAGCGAACGAAACGCGGAGCCCTTTGTTAAGGCTTTCAGTTGCGGCGTTGGCAGTGCGGGCGTTGGCATTGGTTGCGACTTTCATGCCTATATATCCGGAAAGGCCGGCAAAAAAACCACCCGTTATGAATGCGAACGGCGCGTACCGATTCACCAAGCCTTCCTCGGAACCCGCAACCAAAGGCACAAATGCTAAAGCGCACAGGATAACAAACACAATCGCGAAAAACTTTACAACAGCGGCATATTGTCGCTTCATGTAGGCTTTTGCGCCGGTTCTGATTGCCGCTGCAATCTTCACCATTTTCTCGCTGCCCTCGGAATACTTCATTACCTTGCGGCTTTGCATATACGCGAAAAAAAGCGCGATGCCTGCCCCGACAATCCCAAGCCAAAACAGATTTACCATGTTGCCATACTCCTTATTAATTAAATTTCCTTTTCATTTTAACATTTATGTTAAATTTTGTCAAGTTTTATAGAACAGACCTTCAGCTTAAAATTTACAGAATTTTAAATTAATCGGATATACCCGTTATTAGTTCCCTTGCATACGGCAGTGTTTCAATCCACTTGCAAAATTCCCGCCATTCGGGCAGGCGGTGGGACTTCCGCTGCGAATAAATTGTCTTCAGGCAGCGGTAATTCGTTGTCATTCTCGCAGTTAACCTGAACCCGCAGGGATTGCTGTACAGCAGCTTCAAATAATCTTCGGGTGAATTTGTTTCGTTATAACGTTCTTTGAGCTCCTTCATGATTTCGATAATCCGCGGGTCAACATACTCACAGTACTGTTTATCTAAATCAAATTTAGCAATTCTGTGCATCGTTGACTGGCTCGATACAAATTCCAAAAACCTGTACCTCTCCGCTTCTGTCCAGCACTTGACAGTCAGCATGAGGTCGAAGTTCACGCGGATTCCCGTAAGGAACTGGTCGTGACCCTCCCCCTTGGGTGACTGCGCTAATTTCTTAACTGTTTCGGTAATGTCTGCGTTCAAGGATTCAAGGTCAACTCACATAGGATACTTGCTCGCTTTTATTGATTTTTCAAGGTCATAAATCTCGTAGTTTGTAACTATCATATTTTCATTAAGTCCTTTCTCCACCAACGAAAAATGAAAACAACGTTTTCCCCGTTTCAGTCGTATGTAACTATCATATTTTCATTAAGTCCTTTCCTCACCAACGAGGAATGAAAACAACGTTTTCCCCGTTTCAGTCGTATTTTGTTTCAAACTTATAATCGTTTAAATTGAAAACTGTTCCACAGTTTCAATTTAAACAGGTTTCCGCTGCGTGAGCGCAGCGGGCGCTGTCCGGGCAGCGCAAGCCCCTTTAACTTAAAAAGCGAAACGCTTTTTAAGCTAAAGGACTATAAATGCTCCTTTGCGGTTTGTCGGGGACATCACGCCCTGCCTTGCTTATCTTTCTTCTCCTAAAACCAGCGCATTGTAAATCGCTTTAATTGCTTTTTCAAAGTCGTCTTCATTCACGCCGACGATGATGTTAAGTTCTGACGAGCCTTGGTCAATTGTGCGGATATTAATCCGTGCATGCGACAAAGCCGCGAAAATTCTTGTTGCCGTACCGCGCCGCTCTTTCATTCCCCTGCCTACAACGGCAATAAGTGCAAGATTATGCTCAATTTCCAAATGCCCGGGACGAGCGACTTTATTAATTAAATCGGGCAAGTCAGGGTGTTTTTCGAGTACATCGCTGCTCACGACAATGGACATTGTATCAATGCCGGTCGGGATATGCTCGAAATTTACTCCCTCAGTTTCAAACAATGTTAAAATCCGCCGCAGAAAACCGATTTCATTGTTCATTTCGTCTTTCTCGATATGAATTACGCTGAAATTTTTCTTTCCTGCTATACCCGTAATTATCTGCGCCTGGTCCTGTTTTGAAATATCCGCGCTTGGTGTAATCATCGTGCCGTGAGCATCAGGCTGATTGGTATTCTTAATATTTATCGGGATTTTTGCCTCGCGTACGGGGAAAATCGCGTCTTCATGCAACACGCCCGCACCCATGTACGAAAGTTCACGCAGCTCGCGGTAGGTAATTGTTTCGATGCCTGCGGGATTTTCTACGATTCGCGGGTCAGCGACCAAGAAACCGGAAACATCCGTCCAGTTTTCATAAAGGCTTGCTTTAATCGCTTTCGCGACGATGGAACCTGTGAAGTCCGAGCCTCCGCGCGAGAAAGTTTTTATAGTCCCGCAAGGTTTCGCGCCGTAGAAGCCCGGTAAAACCGCGCGTTTATAACCGCCGAGAATCATCGACAGCGATGCATCGGTTAAGTCTGCATCGAAAGTACCATCGGGGCGGAAATGCACGGCTTTCGCTGCATCAACGAAGTCGTAGCCTATAAAATTAGCTAAAATCAAGCCGTTAAGATATTCTCCGCGGCTCGCCGCGTAATCTCTGCCGCTTTTCTTTTTAAAACTTTCGATAATTCTGTCATATTCGCCGTCAAGGCTTATTGCAAGCCCTAAGTCTGAAATAATTTCGTTGAAGCGGTTTGCAATTGGACGGAATTCCGGCAACGCATTCGCGCCTGCCAAAACAGCGTCATAACAGGCGTAAAGCATATCCGTGACCTTTACGTCCGCGCCGAAACGCTTGCCCGGAGCGGAAGGTATGACGTACCGTCTGTGCTTGTCGGCGTGAATAATTTCTGCAGCTTTTCTGAACTGATTAGCGTCGGCAAGCGAACTGCCGCCGAATTTTATTACTTTTGCCAATATTGAACCTCCGATGATAGTAAATTAGTAATTAGTAATTAGTAATTATAAATTGTTTTCTGCTTCGAGGGAATTTTTCTTGCGCGAGTAAGCCTGCGTAATTGCCGCGAAATCCTTTTTGCGATAGGCTGTTTCTGCGTTAGTAGCTTTTCCGTTTGTCATTGTTACCTCGTCGTCATTATGCAAAATATACGGATTTGCCGCGCAAAACAAATCAAACGATTCTCCCCAATGCTTAGGGCTGAACATTACAGATATTTCCTCGCCGTCTGCCAAAATAATAAACGTCCCTGCGCCCATGATTCCGATAATACATATAACATCTGATAAATTAATAATGCGCGTGGGAACTCTGCGCCCGACGCCGAAAAACCAGTCCTTTGCTATGTGTTGACCGCTGTTGATAGTATATGCGGGACTGCCGCCCTGTGCAAGCTGTGCTTTAATTTCATCGACAGCCTTTTCGAGACCGCCGTGATGCTTTTCTATCCGTTCCAAATCCTTCAGCAGTGCTTTCCTCTGCTTCTTGGCTAACAGCGGCGCAACTAAGCCGACCCCCGCAAAATACAAGCCTATAGCCATTACACCGACCGAAACCCACGTAACGATTTCAAGCGCCTCACTACCCGGCTCAAGAGTGATAACAGAAGCGATAATCCACGGCATAACAGCAAGGAACAAGCCTATGCCTGTAATAATAGCGGCTTTCTTTTTGTTTGGAATATGCGCGTTTTGTATGTGATTCGCCAAATCCATATTCGCTAATTCCTGTGCGGTTTTGGCTTTCATTTGCAACCCGTTCATGTTAATGCTCCTTATAGAATTATATCATAGATTAAAATTTTTGGCAACAATTAAATCACCACAAAATCAATCATTCCGAATGCAACGTTCGCGTTTTCACAGCGAACTCTGACTTTGTCGCCAAGCGCGTACCGTTTGCCCGAAAGCTGCTCGGTCAGGCTGATATTGTCGGCAGCGCAGAC